>JAAAOL010000279.1 GCA_009908885.1 Bacteroidota bacterium
CATCGACGGCGGTAGCGGCTCAACCCATCAATCCCAACTACATCCCATGGCAGAGACCAAGACCCAGAACGACGACGCCCAGGCGCAAGACGCCGAGGCAACCGACGAAACCACGAACGCCGCCGAGGAGGCGCAGGACGACGCCGAGGCGTCCGAAACGACCGAGGCGCAGGCCGAAGACGCCACGCCAGAAGCTGAGACGGACGACGCAGCCGCCGAAGCGACGGACGAGGAAACGACCGAGGCAGACGCCGACGCGGCGGACGCTGAGGCCGAGGATGCGGCCGAGTCCGAGGACGACGACGAGGCTGAAGACGCCGAGGCAGAGGCCGAGGAGGAGCCCACGCAGGAGCAGGGCAAGCAGCAGCGGAAGCACCGCGCCTCCATCGAAGAACTGCTCAAGGCCGGAACCCACTTCGGCCACCTGACGAGCCGCTGGAGCCCGAAGATGGAGCCCTACATCTTCATGGAGCGCAACGGCATCCACGTCATCGACCTGATGCAGACGCAGGTGCTCCTGGACAAGGCCGCCAACGCCGCGGCCCGCTTTGCCAAGCAGGGCAAAGACCTCCTCTTCGTCGGCACCAAGAAGCAGGCGCAAGAGACCGTCCGCGAGCACGCCGAAGAGTCCGAGTCGCCCTACGTCGTAGAGCGCTGGCTCGGCGGCATGATGACCAACTTCCAGACCATCCGCCGCAGCATCCGCCGGATGGAGAACCTGACGAAGATGGAAGAGGACGGCACGCTCGACAAGCTCAAGAAGAAAGAGCGCCTGATGCGCCTGCGCGAGCGCGACAAGCTGCGCCGCAACCTCGGCGGCATCGCCCAGATGCCCCGCCTGCCCGGCGCCATCTTCATCGTCGACATCAACCGCGAGCACATCGCCGTCAACGAGGCGCGCAAGCTGGACATCCCCATCATCGCCCTCGTCGACACGAACTGCGACCCGACGCTCGTCGACTACCCGATTCCGGCCAACGACGACGCCCTGCGCTCCATCCAGCTCATCACGGGCATCATCGGCCGCGCCGTGGTGGAAGGCAAGAAGCAGCGCGAGATCGAAGAGGCCGCCCGCAAGGCCAAGCAGCAGAAGCGGAAGCAGGAGAAAAAGAAGAAATCCTGAGCCCCGCAGCTGCGCCCCGAGTACACCCACGTACCCGACACACACGACCATAGATATGGCTATTACCGCACAAGACGTCAAGCGCCTCCGCGATATGACGGGGGTCGGCATGATGGACTGCAAGAAGGCCCTGGAGGAGGCCGACGGCGACTTCGACAAGGCCGTCGAACTCCTGCGCAAGAAAGGCCAGAAGGTGGCCGCCAAGCGCGCCGACAAAGAGGCCAACGAGGGCCTCGTCGTCACCAGCATCGCCGACGACCACTCGGCAGGCGCCATCGTCGAGGTCAACTGCGAGACCGACTTCGTGGCCCGCAACGACGATTTCAGCACCTTCGCCAACCAGCTCGCAGACATCGCGCTGGCCGAGCAGCCCGACGACCTGGACGCGTTCCACGCCCTCCCCTTCGGCGATGGCAAGACCGTGGAGCAGGCCGTCGTGCAGATGACGGGCAAGATCGGCGAGAAGATCGAGGTGCGCCGCTTCCACATCCTGACCAGCGACGACGGCGCGGTCATCTCCTACATCCACCCCGGCTCCCGCCTCGGCGTGCTCGTCGAGATGCAGGGCGAGGACGACCTCGAAGACACCGGGCGCGACGTGGCCATGCAGGTGGCGGCGCTCAGCCCCATCGCCACGCGCCGCGAGGAGGTGCCCGAGGAGATCAAGGAGAAGGAACTGGAGATCGCCCGCGAGGCCGCCCGCAACGAGAACAAGCCGGACCACATCATCGACCGGATCGCCGAGGGCAAGCTGGGTCGGTTCTTCAAGGACCACGTCCTGGTGGAGCAGCCCTTCGTCAAAGACTCGTCCAAGACGGTCCAGGAGATGCTGAACGAGGCCGACGCCGACGTCAAGCGCTACGTCCGCTTCGCCCTGGGCGAATGAGGCGATTGCCGATTGTAGAGGGACGATGGACGAGTCGTGCTCGCGAGAACGCCTTCCCCCCAACGTCCCCAATCCAAAATCGCCATTCCAAAATCGCCAACCGAAAGGCACCTCCCTCGGGGAGCGTGCCTTTCGTGGCATCTGGGCCCCGTTGAAAAGGACCCCGGCTCACAGTACCTTTCCCTGACCCTGATGCGACCGACGCGCCGCGATGCCTCATACCCCGTCTCCTCCATCCACTCCGCCCGATGCGCCCTCGGACCTGCGCTACCGCCGCATGCTGCTCAAGCTCAGCGGCGAGGCGCTCCTGGGTGAGCAGTCCTACGGCATCAGCGAGGAGGTCCTGTTTCGCTATGCGGACGAGATCAAAAAGGTCGTCCGGCGCGGGGCGCAGGTCGCCATCGTGATCGGCGGGGGCAACATCTTCCGGGGCATGCGCAACGCCACCACGGGGATGACGCGGGCCCATGCGGACTACATGGGGATGCTGGCCACTATGATCAACGCCATGGCCCTGCAGGACGCCCTGGAGCAGGCCGGCATCGTCACGCGGCTGCAGTCCAGCATCAAGATGGAAGAGATCGCCGAGCCGTTCATCCGGCGGCGCGCCATCCGTCACCTGGAGAAGGGTCGCGTCGTCATCTTC
>JAAAOL010000329.1 GCA_009908885.1 Bacteroidota bacterium
CCGGCCAGGTCGGCAAGCGCGTCCTCAACAACGGCGACGTCGTGTCGAGCTTCGGCTTCTTCGCGAGCGCCTCGGTCAACATCCCGATCATCCCGGGCATCGTCTCGGTGAGCGACATCGGCGGGGGGTTCTTCCGCTACCCGACGGTGACCATGCTGCAGGACGTGCGCAACCAGCTGGACGCCTTCGAGCTCGTCGACCAGATCAACGCCGTCACCGGCAGCCAGGACCTGTCGAGCACCGACGATATCGCGTTTGCCGTGTACCTGCAGGGGGGCGTGGGCGTCATCAGCGGAGGCGCCGACGCCTACTACATGAGCGGGCAGGTCGTGCTCGAATTCATGGAGGGTGACTTCACGATGATCGCGATGGTCGATGAGATGTACGGCCTGAAGAACCGCATCCGCGCGGGTATGGTGCTCAGCATCGAATACAACCCCGGCGCCGTGGAGGGCGGCTTCGTGGTGGACGTCGACTTCCCCGGCATCATCGAGGGCACCTCGGTCATCGCCTTCCAGGCGTACAAGCAGCAGGGCAACACGGTGTGGGCCGTGATGGGCGAGATCGGCCCCTACGACGTGCTCACGGGCGTGGCCTCGGCCAACGGCTCGTTCATCGCCTCGAACGACGGCGTCCTGCTCCGCGAACTGACCGTCAGCATCAGCTCGCCCAAGATCTACGTCATCGAGATCGAGGCGAGCGCCACCATGTCGTTCTGGTACGTGCCGGACGAGGTGCTCGGAGCGTACGGCGAGCTGAAGGTCGAGGCCAGCGTGGTGGGCGGGCTGGCCCGGCTCGGCGCAAACCTAAAGGGCGCCTACATCCACGAGGAGGCGCTCATCTACATGGCGGCAGAAGGCTACGTGGAAGTGGCGTTCGTCTTCGAGGGGCGGATCGGTCTGTGGGTGGCCCTGGAGAAGGGCGATCTGCGCGGCGGAAAAGGCAAGGACCCGCGCTATGAAGACATGGTGGCGGACGCGCGCCAGCAAGCGGAGGACATGATGGCTCGGGCCGATGAGGCGGCTTCGGCCCTCGACGACGCGAAGAACACCCCCTTCGAGTTCGACCCCGAAACCATCCGAATTGCCGGCCTGGAGCTAGTCAGCGGCTCGGCCGGCAAGCGCGCCTTCGATGCCGAGGCGATGCTGTGCAACGATCAAGGGCTTTACACGTCGGGCTGCACCATCAACGCCCTGAACAGCCGGCTCAGCTTGCTGGAGAACCTCACGAGCGACCTGCTCACGAGCCCCCGCCCCGACAACGGTATCGACATCGGGCAGCGCCGGCAGACCCTTCAGCAGGAACTGCAGGACCTCCAGCAAAAGGCGACCGCCGTGGAGCAGCACCTGAGCGACCTGCAGACGCAGGCCGTCGAGTGGAACGACCAAGCGGCCGACATGCTGGCCAACATGACGCTGGGATCGCCCATCTCGCAGTTCCAGGATGCGACCTACACCGGATCGGGCGACGACCGACAGCTGACGGCCTCGCCCTCGTTTACCGTGGACATTGCGCAGCACCAGACGCAAACGGGCGACCTCAACCAGCTGCGCCAAAACATCGAAGCGCTCGACGCGCAGTACCAGCAGTCCATCGCGGCCGCGTCGCAGAACCTGAACCAGCTGGGCGACCTGATGTCGGGCAGCATCGTTTTCGAAGAGACCTCGTGGGCCCGCTACGCGACGACGGTCAACAGCGTGGCGGAGGAGTACGCCACGCTCACGAGCGACATCCGTGCCCTCTTCGCCGCCCGGGCCGACTCGCTCTGGAGCCGGTACGACTGGGCGCAGACCGAACGCACGAAGTTCACGAGCGGCCCGTACCGGGCGTCCCAGATTCGGTCGCTGATGGATGACATGATCAGCGACTACACCAATGGCAGCACGGCCGGAGACCGCTTCCGCGCGCCGGTCGTGGCCTGCAACCGCACCCACACCATCAACCGGCTGCGGCGGACGGGCGACGACGACTACGCGACCAGTCAGCAGTATCAGGACACGGAAAACTACTGCGACACGGTGCAGGACTATTACGACAACGGCAACTATTCACAGCTGGACGCCGAGTTCAAGAACGCGGGCGAGACGCTGTGGCACGACGTGCCGGAAGAAGGCCTGACGGCGTGGTCGCAGCGCCTGCAGACCGAGGGCGAGGACAACCCGGTGGCCATGCAGAACGTGCTGCAGCCCATCCAGTCGGGCCACGGCGCGCTGACCCAGTCGATCGACGACCTGTTCCTCGTCAAGGCCGAGATGGCCACGACGCTACGCGGCATGATCGACACGTACGTCGGCTGGCGGCGCGGCACGTTCGGGCTGGGCGCAAGCGGCACGGACGCGGTCATCCAGGAGCAGCTCGACAAGAAGGCCGCCCTCACCCAGGCGCTCCGGCCGCCGCGCATCCAGCAGTTTATCGTCGCGCGGCAGAACAGCGGATGGAAGGGCCACGCCAACGTGTGCGGCTGGATGACCCATCCCGACCACATCTCGCAGGTGAGCTATTCCGTCCGGCAGGGTAGCTCGACGAGCGTGTACACGGCGCAGGACTTCTACAGCATGGGGCGTGAGCGCTGCCTGACGCTGCACGCCTTCGCCGAGACCGCCAGCGAGCAGACGCAGGACTGGACGGTCTCTATGCGAGCGCGTGGCCCGG
>JAAAOL010000263.1 GCA_009908885.1 Bacteroidota bacterium
GACGGCGAAGGCCTCGGGACTGGTCCGGTCGCGAAAGACGGTGCACGGCTGATGCGGGCGGGGACTGCGGGCCAGAATCACCTCGTCGCCCACGGCCACCCGGTCGCCCGGTTCGAGGGTAGCGAGGTCGAAGCCTTCAGAGATCAGATTATCGCCCACGACGACGGGGTCGACGTTTAGCACCTTCAGCACCTCCCGGCTGATGGCCGAGACCTCCCGCCCCGGCACATGCTCGCCCTGGTAGAACGACTTGCGGTCGTGGTCGCCCGCAAAGCCCTTTCCCGGCACGGCGGTGACCTGCTCGCGGACGGCGTGCTGCCCGGGCTCCGGCGTTTCCACCAGCATCGCGACCCGACCCACAGGCCCTACATCCAGTCGTTGGATCTGCTCCAGCAGCTGGGCCACGCGTCGGCGGTCGATGCGGTCGGTCGGAGGGTGTTTCGCAGACATGGGCTGGCTGATCGGGTGATGATGTGCTGGCTTGGCGAACGGGCGAGGAACGTCCTCCCCGAGCAAAGGTAGGCATCGAACACGGGTTCGTTCCACGCTTTGTCACTCCGCCATGCGCCTTCTCCCCCTCGTCTTCGCGCTCCTCATGGCCTGCCAGTCCGACCTGACGATGAACGACACGTCCGATGCTCAGGCCCGCCAGCAGCAATCGCCCGACTCGATCCGGGTAGTCAATGGCACGGATGCACCGATCTACGTCCTCCACATGCCTGAGCGATCCGCGCGGCCCCTGCGGCAGGAAATCCCCCTCGACCTCACGGCCCCGCCCGCAGGCTACCTCGCGCCGGACTCGTCCACCGTCATCCCGTTCATCACGTGCGATCAGCGCGTCCGGCTCGAAGGGGACGACCTGCTCCTCTACCGCATCGGCCCGCCCGACGCTGAACAGCAGGCGATGGCCACCCTGGCCGCCACCCGCCCCTTCACGGCGGAAGTCTTGGCGGCGCTGCCAGAAACCGACTGCCGCCTCGTGATCGACAGCCTGGACAGCGAATGAGCGCTCACCCTTCGGCGCGGAGCACTTCCAGCGGCGGACGGGCGTAGATGCCGCGGCTGTTCAGCAAGCCGATGCCGACCGTGAGTGCGGTGACGACGACGAACGACAGCACCAGCGGCAGCGGCGCCAGCACGAGGCTCGTCTCGAAGACGAACACGGCCAGCGCGCCACTCGCCGCGTAGGCCAGCACGAGCCCGGTCACGGTGGCGAAGACGCCGAGGAACAGATACTCGATCAGCATGATCTGGACGACTTGCTTGCGCGAGGCGCCGAGCGTCTTGAGCAGCACGCTCTCTTCGATGCGCTGATAACGGCTCACCAGCACCGCCCCGGCCAGGACGACGAGCCCGGTCAGGATGCTGAAGAGCGCCATGAAGCGGATCACGAACGCCATGCGGTCGAACAGCTTGTCGAAGGTGCTCAGGATGAGGCCGAGCCCGATGGACGACACGTTCGGATAGTCTTGGGCGAGAGCGCGTTGCATCGCCGCCGTCTTGGCGTCAGTGCCGGTGCGCGTCATCAAGACCTGCATCTGCGGAGCATCCTCCAGCACGCCTTCCGGGAAGACGACGAAGAAATTCGTCCGCATCTGCTGCCAGTTGACCTCGCGGATGCTGCGCACGACGGACGAAATCGTCACGCCCTGCACGTCCCAGACGAGCGTGTCGCCGATCCCGACGCCCAGCTCGTCCTCGGCGATCTCGCGCTCGATGGAGATGGGGACGACGTCCGTCCCCGGCGGCACCGACTCCACGAACTCGCCCGCGATCAGCTCTTCGGTGCTGGTCAGATGGTCGCGGTAGGTAGATCGGTACTCGCGCGTGTACGCCCAGTTGGTCTCGACCGTCGAGTCCTCGCGCAGCGCCTCGACCGTGCGACCGTGCACCTCGTCGAGGCGCATCGTGACGATGGGCGAGCGGTCCACCGTGGGCAGGTTCTGCGCTGCCAGCAGGCTGTCGACGCCTGCCACCTGGCTCGGTTGAATGTCGAACAGAATGTGGTCGGGCTGCCCGTCGCCCGCGGCCACGTCGAACTCGCGCAGGAGCGACCGCTCGGTGAGCGAGAGGGTCATGATCAGGAACGTGCCGAGGCCGAGGGCCAACATCAGCAGGACCGTCTGGTTGTTCGGGCGATACAGGTTGGCGAGGCCCTGCCGCCACGGATAGCGCCACCCCGACGGGAAGTACCGCCGGACGCCGACCATCACGCCTTTCGCGACGAGCGCCAGCAGGCCGAAGACCACCGCGATGCCTGCCGCGTAGCCGAGGCCGATGGACCACAGCGGCGCCTGCACGACGGCGAAAGCCACCAGGCCCACGGCAAGCAGCCCGTAGACCACCCACCGCCAGTGATCCTGCGTCCCGTCGCCTCCTTCGTAGGCCGAACGGAGCGCGCGGAGCGGCGAGACGCGCCGGACCGAGAGCAGCGGCAGGAGCGCGAAGAGGAGCGTCACGCCGACGCCCACCCCGAACCCGCTGGCGACGGCGGTCCACGAGACCGAAAACGTCACCTCCACCGGCAGGAAGTCGCCCAGGACGCGGGGCAGTTGCGTCTGCACGAGCACGCCGAGCAGACACCCCATCGCGCTACCGATGACACCCATGACAGCGGCCTGAATCAGGTAGATCCAGAACGTCCGCTGGATCTTGGCGCCCATGCAGCGCAGCACTGCCACCGTCTCCAGTCGCTGCTTCACATAGACGTGCACCGCGCTCGCCACGCCGAGGCCGCCCAGCAGCAACGCGATGAAGCCGACGAGCCCGAGAAAGCGGTACAGGTTGCGCAGCGCCTCGCCCCAGTTTTCCTGCGCCTCGGCCACCGTGTCGAAGCTGACGTCGCGCTCCCGCAGGCGCGGGCCCAGCGTCTCCATCATGGCCTCCACGTCGCGCCCGTCGGCGAACTTGAAGTACACCTCATGCTCGACGCGACTCCCGAAGCCGATCAACGTCGTGTCCAGGTGGGCCAGCGGCAGGTAGATCCGCGGGCTGACGAGGCGAACGACGTCCGACTCGCGTGGCGTCTTGAGCAGTTCGCCCGCCACGCGATACGCCCTCCGCCCCACCTGGACAGAATCCCCGACACCTACGTCGAATTCCTCCATCAGCGTGCCATCGACGAGGGCGTTCCGGCCCTGCTTGTACGTCGCCGCCGCTTTCGGGGGATCGGTTTCGATGGTGCCGTAGAACGGATAGTCGCCCTGATGCGCCCGCACCGTCGCCAGGCGCGACTTGCCCGACTTCGGGAAGTAGGCCATCGAGTTGAACGAGACGCGCCGCGCCTGCTCGCCCCCCAGCGAGTCGATGACCGCCTCGGTGGCCTCGTCGAACGGCTGGTCGGACTCCAGGCTGAGGTCGGCTCCGAGGAGCGTCTTCGCCTCCGCGTCGATGGTCTGCTCCAGGCTCTCGCCGAACGAGTTGATCGCCACGAGTGCCGCCACGCCCAGCACCATCGACGAGAGAAACAGCAGCAGGCGCCGCCGACTGCCCCGGCTGTCGCGCCAGGCCATCTTCCACGTCCAGGAGTCGAACATCAGGGTGCGGGTTGTGGGGTTGCGGGTTGTGAGTTGCGGGTTGAGCGCAGCATACGGGGAGCCTGTAACCACTGGGCGTCCGTACCGCGCTCACCCTCAGGTGCCGACGGCGCGGAGGGCCGCCTGGGCGGGCTCGTCGGCGATGATGGTGCCGCCTCGGAGCCGTAGGACGCGCCCGGTCTGCTGGGCGAGACCGAGGTCGTGTGTCACGAGGACGAGCGTCGTTCCCCCCGTCCGGTTCAGGTCGAAAAGCAGGTCTTCGATGGTCGCGCCGGTCTCGGCGTCCAGGTTGCCGGTCGGTTCGTCGGCGAACAGGATCGTCGGGGCGTTGATGAAGGCGCGGGCCAGCGCCACGCGTTGCTGCTCGCCGCCCGAGAGCTGCGTGGGGTAGTGATGCAGCCGGTCGCCGAGGCCGACCTGGCCCAGCAGCTCCGCCGCCCGGTCGCGCACGCCCGTCGCGCCGCGCAACTCGGCGGGCACCATCACGTTTTCGATGGCCGTCAGCGTGGGGATGAGCTGAAACGTCTGGAAGACGAAGCCGACGTGCTGGTTGCGGACCGACGCGCGCTCGTCCTCGCTCAGCGGGCCGAGGTCGATGCCGTTGAGGACGACGCGCCCCTCGCTCGGCTGGTCGAGGCCGGCGCAGAGCCCGAGCAGGGTCGTCTTGCCGCTGCCGCTCGGCCCCACGATGGCGACGGTCTCGCCTTCGTCGACGCTGAAGGTGACGTGGTCCAGCACCGTCAGGTCGCGCGAGCCGCTGCGGTACGTCTTGGTGAGGTGTTCGACGTGAAGGATCGGGGCGTCAGCCATCGGTATGCGGGGAGTTCCTGGGCGTCGGCGTCACGACGCGCGGTGGGACGCTGCATTCGGACGCACAAAAAATGTAAACGCTATACCCGCGCCCACCGCAGGCGGTTCTCAGAGAATGACCGCGTAACAGCCTCGTACCAGGTGGAGCGTGGGGGTGCGAGAGTGCGTGAGGGCAGTTCACTCCTGTCATACTGATTCAGATTGTTGGAGTCCGGAGCCTGGTGTCGGACGTCGTGTTGCGTGCTCCGTGGTCGGCACGGGTCATCACGCCAGCAGCGCATCCTCACGCATTACGCATCACGAAACACGCATCACGCCAGCAGCGCATCCTCACGCATCACGCATCACGAAACACGCATCACGCATCACGCATCACGAAACACGCATCACGCCAGCAGCGCATCCTTACGCATCACGCATCACGAAACACGCATCACGTTCTCAGCGATACAGACATCGCCAGGCGAAAACGGCATCAGACGCGCGTATCCGTCGTCGCTTGAACGTGTTCGTGCGCGGCGGCGCAGAGTTTCACCCGGGGTGGCCAGCATGCCTCTCGAACGCCTGTCACCGGGTCCTCCGGCCATCACGCAACCCAGAACGTGGCGTCGATACCCAGATCCCGCACCGTCTGCCGGATTTCATCCTCGTAGATGCCGTTCATGATGACGATGACGTCCGGCTGAAGCTCTCGCAGGAAGGCGGGCGGGACGATCTTGTGCCCGGTCCCGGCGACGTACTTCCCCTGCTTGCGCGGATTGATATCCACGGCGTAGCGGATGCGGTCCTGCTCGCCCAGGATGTTGAACAGGATATTGCCCTTCGAGCCGGCGCCCCAGATGACGGCGTGCTCGTCCCGGGTCTCCATATCGCGGAGGGCTTCTCGCCACGTCGTCACTTTATCATCATATCGGCGTGCGAAGCGACGCACGTCCCGGCGAAGCGCCTCCCGCCCCGCATCGCCCCGCAACGCCCTCCCCGAATCGCCGTGCAGCGGCAGCGCCTCGATGCACAGATATTGCCCATCGTACGCATCGACGACGTCCTGGACGACGAATCCGCTGTGGGCGAACAGGTATTCCAGCGAGGCCGCACTGAAGTACGAGCAGTGCTCATAGATGAGATCCCAGATGGCGAGGTCGTGCAGCGTGGCCCGCACGTTCGGCACCTCGAAGAAAACGCCGGTCTCCGCCCGGTCGCCCACGGTGTGGCGGACGCTCCGCAAGAAGGCCGTCGGGTCCGGCACGTGCTCCAGGACATGGCGGCACGTGACGAGGTCGGCGTGGTAGTCGGTGTAGGCTTCCGAGTAGTAATCGCGGATCACCGTCACGTCGTGGCCGGTCCCGTTCTCGGTCAGTTCCGGGTCGTAGCTGGGATCGAAGCCGATGCCCTGCCGCACGCCCTTCTCGCAGAGCAGCTCCAGGAAGTCGCCCTTGCCACAGCCGATGTCGATCACGTCTTTGCCGTGCAGGTCGTAGCGCTCCACCAGATGTTCCGCCAGGCCATCAGCATAGGCCCGAAACCGGGGCGAGAAGTGGAGTGAGTTTTCGTAGGCCATGTCGTACTCGATCAGCGACGGATCGAAGGCGTAGTTGTAGATATGCCCGCACTGCTCGCAGAAGCCGAGGCGCAGGTCGCCGCGGGGAACGCTCAGGGCTGCCGCGCGGGTATCCCCCAGCACGTTGCAGAGCACGGGGATGCCCTCGATCTCGATGAACAGGTCGATGTCCATCGATCCGCAGATCGGGCAGGTGTAGGTCGTATCGTCTGGGGTCGTCGTCATGAGAGCGCGAGGCTATCCAGGGGATTCAGGTCGATGTGGAAGAGGGCGGGCGCCAGCTGCATGGCGTGCAGATCGCGCTGGATTTCGGCGCGGTAGATCGGATTCATGATGATCACCACGTCCGGCGGCTGCTCCCGGAGATCGCTCGGGCTGAGGATGCGGTGGCCCGTCCCGGCGAGGAAGGTGTCGCGCTTGTAAGGATTGATGTCCACCGCGTAGGCAACCTCGTCTCGCACGCCCAGTGTCGTGAGGAAGGCCACGGCCTTCGACCCTCCTCCCCACAGCACCACCCGTTGCCCGTTGCGCTGTGTCACCCGCAAGAGGTGACGCCAGCCATCGAGCACCTCGCCGATACGTGCTGCGAAATCAGCCACGTCGGCCTGCAACGCGCTGACGGGCTCCTCCTCCGGGTGCGAGCGATGGACCGGCCCAGGAGCGGGGCGCGCCTCGATCATCAAGTACTGGTCGTCGTAGTCCGTCCACAGGTCCAGCACGTCGAACCCCTGTTGCCGGAAGAGGCGCCCGAGCGATCCCGCGCTGAAGTAGGAACAGTGTTCATAATAGATGTCCCAGAACGCCCGGTCGCGCAGGATGCGCCGCACCTCGGGAATTTGGAAGAAGACTGTGGTGTCCGTGCGACTGCCCAGGGAGCGTCGGACCGTGCGGACGAGACGGGCGACGTCTGGGATGTGCTCCAGCGTCATCTTGCAGCAGATGAAATGTGCCTCGCTGGGCGCGTTCGTTTCCGTGTAGAAATCCTGCACGAATCGCACCCGATGGTCCCGCCCGCCGGGGTCGCGCTCGGGGACGTAGGCCGGATCGAAGCCGAGGCCCGTGTTGCCGCCCAGGTCGCACAGCATGTGCAAGAAGTCGCCTTTCCCGCACCCGATCTCGACGACGCGCTTGCCCCGCAGGTCGTGCCGCTGGATGAGGTCTTCTGCAAGCCGCCGGTGGAAGGCATTGAAGGTGCCCGAGAAACCCTGCGTCTCCTCGTACTCGGTCGAGTAGTCCTGCAGCGAGGGATCGAACGCCGTGTTGCTGATGAAGCCGCAGTCCGCGCAGACGGCCAGCCGCAGGGTGCCCGTGGGAAAGTCCCGTGCCTGTTCCCGGGTGCGCATGAGCAGAACGCTGTGTGCGGGGACCTGCTCCACCGTGTAGAACGGGTCGAGCGCCCGGCTGCCACAGGCGGGGCACGCCGTGGGCGAGCCATTCGTCCCGGGGCGGTCGGACGCGTCATTCGAGGTCTGGGGAGCATTCATCGGTACCGACCAGAGGGTTGTGAAGGAAAACAGGTTACCGCAGCAGCACCATCGGCTGCGTTAGCGCGACGGGTCCGGCCTGCAGGCGATACCAGTAGAGGCCGCTGGCCGGAAGTGAGGTGGCGGCGGGCGTCCACGTCGCTGTGTGCCACCCGCCCGGCTGCGGCCCGTCGACCAGCGTCGCTACGGTCTGGCCGAGCAGGTTGTAGACGGCCAGCGTGACGGCCATGGGCTCCGGGAGATGGAAGCGGATCGCGGTGGTATCGCGAAAGGGATTCGGGTAGTTGGCTCCGAGGTCGATCCCGACGGGCGATGGCGGCGCGGCTCTGCTCGTGTCGCGGTCGGTAGGGCCGGTGTTCTCGTAGACCACCACCCGACCGTGCGTCCAGCCGATGGAGACAATATCGAGGTCCCCGTCACCGTCGAGGTCGGCCAGATGCGCTCCGTCGTGGTGCTCGTCACCGGTGTGGACGAGATGCTGCGTCCACGAACGGCCCGCGCCGTCAGCGTTTTCGAAGACGTACAGACGTGCCGCCTCCGGGTCCGCCGTACTGTGCTCGCCTGCCACCACGTCCACGTCGCCGTCGCCGTCCAGGTCGGCCACGTCCACGCTCATCGGCCCGATGATCGTGGCGATGACGTGCTCCGTCCACAGGCTCGTTGCACTCATCGGTTGCTCGTACCAGGCCAGCACACCCGGTCGACTGATCGCTTCGTAGCCGACCACCGCGTCGAGTCGCCCGTCGCCGTTTACGTCGGCCAGGCGGTTGCGGTCGGGCGTGCCGGGCGGATCGTGCAAGGCATGGTCCGACCACGTGCCGCCCTCGTTGCGGAGCCAGCGGGTGCCGAGTAGCAGGTCCAGGTCGCCGTCCCGGTCGAGGTCGCCCGCACTCAGAGCTTCGTCCTGCGAAATGGATGCGATCCGCTGCCACGTCCACGTCTCGGTGGAGGGGTCGGGAGGTACCGTCAACGTCTGCACGCCGACCCCGGCCTCGTGCCAGGACAGGGCGACGGTCAACGGCTCGCCCGGCGTCAGACGCTCGATGGCCACGCCCTGAAGAAAATCGCCGTTCCCCGGCTCGATGTTGTCGAGCACGGTGAAGGCGCCGCCGCCGTCGTTGCGTGCCCAGGCAAAGGTGGCGTTTCGCGATGCCCCTTTGCCCTGGGTGCCCAGCACGTCCACGTCACCGTCACCATCGAAGTCCTGAACGGCAGCCATGTTGTGCAGCGGGGCGCCCAGCGGGCGTCGCTCCCAGGCCCCATCCAGCGTTCCGGGATGACGGTACCACCACCCGCCCGTAATCACGTCGGTCGCTCCGTCCGTGTCCAGGTCGGCGGTATCGACGAAGAGGCTGCGCCACGGCTTGGCATCGTCGAGGACGTGCCGCTGCCAGTCGCCCAGCGGCGAGGACGCTGGCGTCGTGTTCAGCCATACGTCCACGCGCGGCGTACCCTGGTCGTAGGGCTTGCCGAGGATGTCGAGGTCGCCGTCCCCGTCCAGGTCGCCCAGCTTCGACTCGTGGTTGTCCACGCCCTCGCGGAGCACCTCCACGCGAAAGCCGCCGCTGCCATCCCCCAGCAGCACGCGCATCGCGGGCTGGTCCGTGCCGAGCGCCATCTCGGCGACGAAGAGGTCCAGGTGGCCGTCGCCGTTCACGTCGCCCAGTTGCAGGCTGTGTCCATGATACACGGTCGTCCCGAGCGGGTCGTGCCCCTGCCAGCGTGTCCCGTCCCATGCGTACCACCGGAGGGGGCCGTCGGCATCGCCCGGCACGAACACGACCTCCGCCCACCCGCCGGGGATCAACTGGCCGACGGCCGCCCGCGTGAAGGTCTGGTCGGCGTCGATGACGTGCGCGGTGAACGAACCGTCGGATTGATGCTCGAACCAGTGTCCGGCCGCGACAAGATCGAGATCCCCATCACCGTCGACGTCGCCCGCCGCGAGTCCTTCGTAGTTGCGATTGGGCGTCTCGAAAATGGTCGAGAAGGTCCACGGCCCGGAGGATGGATCCTCTGGAATCTCGGCCAGCAGCAACGCCCGCGCCCGCTGATTCCAGGTGATGAACTCGGCCTGCCCATCGTGATCGACGTCGGCGAAGAGGTTGTCGTGGTGCTTGGTCGCCCCGCTGTCTTTGATGAGGTGCCGCAGCCAGGGCGTGTCCGGATCGTGATCGGGGTGCGGATTTTCCCACCACCAGATCTGGTTACTCCTCACGTCCCCGCCGAAGGCGATGTCCAGGTCGCCATCCCCGTCGACGTCGTGCGCAGTCCCGCCGGCCTCGATGCGTAGTCGCTCCGCATCGATGACGTGCGGCGTCCAGGTGGGCCCATTCCCTTTCTTGTACCACACCACGCTCAGCCCCGACGACCGCTGGGCGATGACGAAGTCATTCAGCCCGTCCCGGTCGATGTCCAGAATCAGGCTCGCCGTCTGCTCCTGCCCGCCCGGACCGTCCACCCGCACGTGCTCGAAGGACAGCTCCTGGGCCGTGGCGGACCGGTCAGTGACGCTCAACAGAACGGCCCCGCCGACCAGCGCGGCGAGGGCGAGGCCCGACCAGACGATCCTCCGCACGCGCATGACGAACCTCCGCATTTGACCTCCCTCCTACGCCACCCGCGGCGTCGGAATCGGGATGATGAACTCGCCGCCGCGCCGCCGGTATTCAGCCTGTTGCTGCATGATCTCATCGGCGAAGTTCCAGGCCAGGACGAGCACGCTCTCGGGCTGATCCTCCAGCAGATGGTCCGGCGGGTAGATCGGGAGATGGTTGCCACCCATGAAGCGCCCGTGCTTGTACGGGTTGAGGTCCACCACGTACTCGATCACGTCCCGGTCGATGCCGCAGTAATGGAGCAGGGTCGTCGCCTTGGCCGCCGCGCCGTACGCTGCGATGCGATGCCCCGCCGCCTTCCGCTCACGCAGCAGGGCCAGGACGCCGGTCCGGATGGCCTCGACGCGCTGGGCAAAGTCCTGGAAGAAGTCGAGCCGGTCCACTTCGCGGGCTGCCTCCTCGTCGAGCAGTTGCCGCACCGCTGGCCCGACCCGCTCGCGCGGCTCCACGAACAGGCGCAAGGAGCCGCCGTGGATGGGCACGCGCTGCACGTCGTTCAGATACAGCCCGTGCCGCCGAAACAGGTGGTCCAGCGCAGTGACCGAGAAGTAGCAGAGGTGCTGGTGGTAGATGGTGTCGAACTCGCCGTGATCCACCAGATCCACGACGTACGGCACCTCGATGACGGCCACGCCCGCGTCCTTGAGCACGGTGCGGATGCCCGCGACGAACCCATTCGTGTCCGGCACGTGGGCCAGCACGTTGTTCGCCAGGAAGACGTCCGCCTGCAGGCCGTCAGCGCTCAGCTCCTCCGCGAGGGCTTTGTCGAAGAAGGTGCAGAGCGTCGGAATCCCCGCCTCCTGCGCCGCCTGGGCGGGCGCTTTGGCCGGATCGATGCCGAGCACCGAAATGCCGCGCTCCACGAAGTTGCGCAGCATGTAGCCGTCGTTGCTGGCCGCCTCCACCACCAGACTGTCGGCGGTCAGCGCGCGCCGGTCGATCAGATCGAGTGCGCTGGTCCGGAAGTGCTGCATCAGCGACGGAGAGACGGACGAGAAATACGGATACTCCTCGTAGAAGAGGATCTCCGGATCCACCGTCTCGGCGATCTGGGCCAGCGCACAGTCTCGGCAGAAGACGAGCGTGAGCGGCGCGATGAATTCCGGCTCCTGGAGCTGATCCGCGCGGAGCAGCCGGTCGGCCAGGGGCGTCTCCCCGAAGGCCAGCACCGGGTCCAGGTGCGTCCCGCCGCAGGACCGACAGGTCGTCTCCGTCTGGTAGAGGGTGGTCGAGCGCGGGCGCGAGGCGATGTGCGATGTCGTCGTCATGGTATGGGCCGATTTCGTGAGGGAACGGCGGTGGCCGCGAGGACCTCCCGGCCTGCGGACCTAGTGCACCATCCAGCCATCTCTTGGTCAGTCCGTGCGTCGCTGGCGGCGCCGGCCGGCGTTCCCGGATCTCGCCGTAGCTACGGCTACGCCTCGATCCGGCGCCTTGGCAGTCACCACCAGCGCCACCCGTCTTTGACCAGAAGACCGCTAGAAGGTGCGCTAGCGGGCGGCCACGGGCTCGTCCGTCGTCCAGCGTAGCGACGCGTCGAGGTGACCGTTCGCGATCAGTTCCTTGATGTGGGCCAGCCGCTTGTAGCGTGGCCCCTCGAACTCCTCCAGCTTCAGCCCCACCTGCCGGTAGGCGTCGTACAGCTCCTGAGCGCCCCGGCGGACGGTCCACTGCGGCTCGAAGTCGGGCAGTTCCGTGCGGATCTTGTCGCAGTTGACGCGATAGGTGCGCGTGTCCGGGCTGGCGCCCTCGGCAAACTCCAGCCTGCAACCGGGCACGGTCTCCTTCACGATCTCTGCGATCTCGCGAATACGGAAGTTCTCATCCGTGCGCCCCACGTTGAAGGCCTCGTTGTGGATGGCCTCGCGCGGCGCCTTGAGCCCGGCGATGAAGGCCCGGGAGATGTCCTCGATGTGCACCAGTGGCCGCCACGGCGTGCCGTCGCTCTTGAGGTAGACGAGGCCCGTCGTGTGAGCCCACGCTACCAGATTGTTGAGCACCAGGTCGAAGCGGAGGCGCGGTGATACGCCGTAGGCGGTAGCGTTGCGGAAGTGCGTCGGGCTGAAGGTATCATCCGCGAGCCGAGCCAGGTCCTGCTCTACCAGCACCTTCGACGTGCCGTACGGCGTCACCGGGTTGAACGCCCCGGATTCGTCGATCATGTCGCTCCCCGCCGCGCCGTAGGTGCTGCACGAGGATGAGAACAGGAACCGCTCCACGCCTGCCGCCTTGGCCAGCTCGGCCAGGCGTACGGCTGCCTCGTGGTTGATCTCGTAGGTGAGCGCCGGCCGGAGGTCGCCCAGCGGATCGTTGGACAGGCCCGCCAGGTGAATCACCGCGTCGAAGCCGTCCAGGTCCGCCGCCCGCACGTCGCGGATGTCCTTCTGGAGCTCAGGAATCGCCACGGGAGGCGTCCCGAAGGTAGAGCGCCGGTACAGGTCCGTGTCGAGGCCGACGACGTCGTAGCCCTCGTCCAGAAGCAACGGCACCAGCCGCGTCCCGATGTAGCCTGCGTGCCCGGTTACTAGAATGCGCATGATCGTTCTGGGTGTGTGGGTAGATGGTGCGTCACGCTACTGCGTCGGCTTGAATACCAGGTCGAGCCCTTCCGGAATCGGGACCTTGTCGTAGAGCTGCGCCACGTCCTCCGGCACCCGCCTGAGATCGCTGGCCCGCATGAAGTCGCGCAGTGACGTGCCCGTTGGCTCGGAATCCACGTTCGGCGCCCCTTCCTTCTTCAGCACGTCGTCGATGTGGACGGTGCGGAAGTCGATGCTGTAGCGCGTGAAGCCCGAAGTGTTGGGCACCGTCGAGTGCATCTGCGCCGCCGAAAAGAGCACGATGCCCCCCGCCTTCGTCACCACGCGCACCTGCGGCTCCAGCTCCATCGGCTCCTCAGGTTTGGGCTGCTTGCTCGTGTCTTTCTTGATCTGTGTCGAGGCGTCCTTGCGGTCCCGTCTGTTCCACTCGTAGTAGTTGAACTCGCTCGACCCGTTCTCGACGGCCCGGTCCCAGTATTGCGGGTGGAACGCCATCGACGCCTCGGTCTCGATGTCGTAGATGGGCAGCCACCAGTTGAGCTGGCACATCGGCGCCGCGTACCACGTGTCGCGGTGGGGATGGTGCGCATAGCCGACGCCGGAGGTGAGGTAGCCGTCGCTGGTCACCATGCGCAGGCGCGGCACGTCCAGATAGGTCTTGTTGAGGTCACAGCCCAGATCCTCCAGCAGGTCGCGAGCCAGCTCTTTCGAGCGCGGGTGATGGATGAACTTGGGCTTGAGCGGGGCCACGATGGACACATACTCCTCGACCGCCATCTCGTACTGCGCCGTCCGCGGATCGTAGTCGCCGAACGCGTCTTGGATCATCGTGCGAGCGTGGTCGCACAGCGCCTGCGCCGCCGGACGCGGGGTAAAGGCGAAGACCTGCCCGTCGTAGAGCCGTTCGCGCCGGACTTTGTCCGAGACGGTGGGATCTACGTAAATCGTATGCATCGAGTACCTCCAGAAAAGAAAGCGTTAAGGGATCTGAATTCGATCGTCGGGCGCATGCCGCAGCAGCAGTCGCTTACCAGGTCATCGCGTCGAGGCCTTCGAGAGACGGTTCGCCGTCGGGGACGCCGTCACCGGTCGTGGCGTCGTCGCCCCAGACTTTCCAGGGGGCCGAGCCGCCCTGCCAGTAACTTTCCAGGATGTATTTTTCGCGCAGCGTGTCCATGCACTGCCAGAAGGACGTGTGGCGATACGCCATCAGCTGGCCGTCGTGGGCGAGCCGTTCGAGCGGTTCGCGTTCCCACATCGTCGGATCGCCGTCGATGTAGTCGATTACGGCGGGCTCCAGCACGAAGAAGGCGCCGTTGATCCACCCCTCGCCGAGCTGCGGCTTTTCGTTGAACTCGACCACCTGCTGGCCGTCGAGCGTGAGGTGGCCGTAGCGCGCGGGCGGGCGGACGATGGTCATGGTCGCCAGTTTACCGTGCGAGCGGTGGAAGTGCAGCAGGTCATCAATGTCGATGTCGGCCACCCCGTCGCCCCAGGTGAGCATGAACGTCTCATCGCCGATGTACGGCGCCAGCCGCTTGATCCGCCCACCGGTGCCCGTGGGGATGCCCGTATCGATAAGGGACACGTTCCAGTCCGGCTTGGAGCCGCCATGCCGCTCGATGCGCCCCGACCGCAGGTTGACCGTCAGGTTGCAGTTAAGGGCCGAGTAGTCCGTCATGTACTTCTTGATGACCTCGCCCTTGTAGCCGAGCGCGATCAAAAAGTCAGAGAGGCCGTAGTGGGCGTAAATCCGCATGATGTGCAGGAGAATCGGCTGGCCTCCGATCTCGACCATCGGTTTGGGCTTGATGTGCGTTTCTTCGGCCAGTCGGCTCCCCCGGCCTCCAGCCAGAATTGCTACCTTCATGAGCAATACCTCGTCGGCGATGAACGTGCGCGTGTCGTCGAACACAGCCCGAGGAGTGCCCTCGTCCTGCGTGGGTATGTTAGCACCCCAGGCCGAACGGACGCTCCTAGAAAGTGATACTCCCCGCTCATCCTTTGGCGCAGTTTTCCAGGCGGATGCCTCCCCCGGATGAGCCGCCCCTGTTCGAGTGGATCTCGGGTAGCCGAGTCCTGGCAGGGTGCTACGCCCATTACCGGACCAGCACGACCTGGCGAAGACCTGCGAAGTGCTCGCCCAGCACGCGGATGATGTAGACGCCGCTCGCCAGCCCATCGGCCTCCACCTCGAACTCGGTCGGCACCTGTTCCGGAAGCGGGCCGTCGTGGAGCCGGGCCACCTGCCGCCCCAGCATGTCATAGACGAGCACCTGCACGCGTTGCGGGACGGCGACGGTGACCGAAAAGCGGGCCGTGGCCGCAAACGGATTCGGATAAGGCGGCGTCAACAGGAAGTCTGTAGCGAGCGGCACGTCCACTGACACCTCCTCACTCGGGAAATGCTGCCCGTCCTGCTCCACCCGCACGATCCGGTAGCGATGAGCTCCTCCGGCGACGGCTTCGTGTCGATACACGAACGTCGCTCCGTCGCGGAGCGCAGCGAGCGTGTCGCTTCGCAGATGAGCAATCGTGGTTAACATCCCGACCGGACGGGCATGCTGCACTTCGAAGTGCGTCGTCGGCGTGAGGGGCGCTCCCGTCGACCACGTCAGCACCGGCACGGCCCCGTCCAGCGCTCCGCTCGCTGTCGGGGTGAAATCTTGAAGTGACGTCGCAGAGGATGTGGCGTCCGCCAAACGCGCTGCCAGCGAGGGCTGCGTAGACCCACCGTCTTCGGGGATGATGGGATTGGCCGTGTCGAAGAAGTAATCGGCGAGTGCTGTGTGTGCAGGAACGGGACTGCCGGGATTGCCCGCATACAGGCCTACCGACGACACCGTCACCGGCTCGATGAACTGCACCACTTGCGTCCAGGAGGCTCCGTCCAGGGAGTACCGATAGGTCCACACGTCCCCGTCGCGTTGGACCTGCAGCCACAGCGGCACGGACGCGGGGATAGCAGTGTTGACCTTCGTCGACGCCGCACTCCCGTCGATCATGGCCGCAAACGCTTTGGCCGTGTTCCCGGCCCAGTAGACGTCGAAGCGTAGAAACTGCCCCGAAACCGCTCCCACGTAGACTCCCCGGTCCTGGTACTTCTCGGACACGGCTGATTCGAATTTGACTTCGACCTCGAAGTCCGCATCGTCAACCTGTTGCACCACACGAAGCGCCGTGTTGCCCCGGGTCCACGCATCGTATTCACTGCCTGCGGGGAGGTCCACCACGAGGCGCTCGCCATCCAGGCTGACGGCCGCATCGCCCACTGGATCGATGATACTCCAGAGATTCAGATCCAGGCTGGCCCCACTGAAATCGTCCGAGACGAGTCCGGCCCCCGCCGGAGCAGCCG
>JAAAOL010000354.1 GCA_009908885.1 Bacteroidota bacterium
GGCACCGGGGCCCCGATCAGGCCGATGCGCTGCCCCGACGTGATGGCCCACGAGAGCCCGTCGAGGATCGGCTCGCCGCCGAAGGCCAGATGGATGTTCTGCAGCTGAATCATGCGAGGGTTGCGGGGCGAAGGGCGATTTGCGATTACCGATTGTCGATTGTCGAAGCTCGGTCGTCGTGCGACGTTCGAATGACGAACGCCGCTGCAGGTTCGCGAGGGTGGTGCGAAAACGATGATCGCAGGGAAATGCTTCCCGCAGACGTTGACCGCCTACTTTTTATGTACAAAATGCTTATTTAATGGCGTACTGGGCCGAAACCATTATCGCAGCCCCTTCGGCTTTTCCCTCGACCGTTCGATCACCCATACTCACCGACCCGACGGCATGATGACACGACGCTTACTGCTTTCGCTTACGTTACTCCTGCTTCTTCCGCTCGCGGCCCAGGCCCAGCAGGCCTGGATCAACGAGTTCCACTACGACAACTCCGGCACGGACACCGGCGAGTTCATCGAGGTCATCGGTCAGGGCATCACCCCGGCCGACATCGAAGTCGTGCTGTATAACGGCAGCACGGGCGCCGTCTACGACACCCAGGCGCTGAGCACGTTCACCGCGACGCCCCTCACCAGCGGCTACGTAGCGTACGACAAGACGCTTCCCACCAACGGCATCCAGAACGGCGCGCCGGACGGCATCGCCCTCTGCACCACGACCGGGACGGTCGTCCAGTTCCTGAGCTACGAAGGCACGTTTACGGCCACGGACGGCTGCGCTTCCGGGATGGGTAGCACCGACATCGGCGTCTCGGAGACCAGCTCCACCCCTGCAGGCGCTTCGCTCGGCCTCACCGGCACCGGCAGCGCCTATGCCGATTTTACCTGGACTACCTTCAGCGACGACTCGCCGGGCGCACTCAATGACGGGCAGGCGTTCAGCATTCCGACGTTCGCGACCGACGTGTGGTTCAACGAGGTGCACTACCAGGACTCGAACGACCCGACCGACACGTTCCTCGAACTCGTCGTGGGCGCCTCCGTCAGCGGTACGGACTTCAACAACATCTCCGTCGTCCTTTACGACGCCGACACCGGCGCGCCACTGATCATCCCGCCCGGCCTGCCCGGCGCCGGCAGCCCGGCCATCCTGCCGCTCTCCAACTTCACCGCCGGACAGACGGTAGGCGACTTCACGTTCTACACGTTCGAAGGCGATACGGCCCCCCTCTTCGCCGCGCCCGGCGATGCCCTCGCGCTCTGCTACGACGTCGGCGGCGCGGGTGAGGCCATCCTCACCAACGGCGGCGCCGTGCAGTTCTTCGGCCAGCAGGGCACCATGGCCGCCACCGCAGGCTGCGCCGCGGGCCGCACCAGCACGGACCTGGGCTTCTTCGAGGACGAGACCACCGAACCCGGCTCAGCCATCGGCCTGACCAACGGATCGACCACCCCGGCAGGCGGCGGCGATAGCTTCACCGAGTTCGAGGTGTCGGACTTCAGCTTCATCGACACGAACTTAGCCACCTCCACACCGGGTTCACCTAACTTTGGTCAGGCCATCTTCGTCGAGGCAACTTGCCCTGTGCCGTTCGGCGTTCCAGGCGTCGGCTTTTACGCGGTGTCACCGGATGCTAATGAGTTCGTGGACTACAGCACCAACGGCGGCGAAAACCTCAGCGATCTGTACTTCATCCTCATCGACGGCGCCAATGGCGATGTCTACTACAACCTGGACATCACCGGCTCGGCCGGGCCGCTGGGCAACTATCGCATCGGCGCCTCGGGCGTGGCCGGAACCGACCAGGCGATCCCCGATGGCACGATTCAGGACGGCCCTGACGTGGCCGCCGTCGTGACGCGGAACGTGCCCCTCGGCACGGACGCCGCCTCGCTCGGGATCAACGAGATCTGCTCATACCTGATCTACCTCGACAACAACAACATCTATTTCAACTACCAGACGCTCCCGGCGAGCAAGCGGGGTACCGACGAGGTAGACCTCCCGGCCATCCTGGCTGAAGCCGTCGCGCAGGCCGAGACGCAGTCTCTAGACGTGCCGACCAGCTACGCGCTGGAGCAGAACTATCCGAACCCGTTCAACCCGACCACGACGATCCGCTTCGACTTGCCGGAAGCGGCGGACGTCTCACTCACGGTCTACGACATGCTGGGCCGCGAAGTCCGGCGCCTGGCGACCGGCACGATGGAGGCGGGCACGCATACGGTGACGTTCACGGCCGACGGGCTACCCAGCGGCATGTACGTCTACCGCCTCGACGCGGGCGCCTACCAGCAGACGCGCCGCATGGTGCTGCTGAAGTAATTCTCGACGCACATCGCTGACTCCCTGCACGCACGGCGGGTCGTCTTCGGACGGCTCGCCGCGCTGCATATGTGCTGCTGCGGGCACCTCGTGCAATCGTCGCATACCCACAAAAAGGATTACTAAGCTAATGATTGCTTGACAATATATATCTATCGTTTTCTTGAATGTGATTCTGCCCGCCACGCATTCAGTGAGCCTCCGCATGATCCTCTTTGCCCCTCGCTCTGACCGCTCGTTCGTCCTCGTCATCCTCCTGCTGGCAACCTCCCTGCTCGTCCAGACAGGAGCCGTTGCACAGGACGTGCCTGTC
>JAAAOL010000148.1 GCA_009908885.1 Bacteroidota bacterium
GCGTGGTCCGTGTTGCGTGGTGCGTGATGGGGAAGGGCCATCGCCCATCAGCGCTTTTTCACGCATCACGCAATACGCATCACGTTCTCAGCTATCCAGACATCGCCAAACGAAAACGGTATCATGGATCTACATAGCCGAGATCGCGGAGGGGCGGCATCGGACGGAAACGCGCTTCCAGATAAGCATTCGATTAAAGTAGACCCGCCGCTGCCGATACCTTTCTCAAAAAGGAGGCGCTCCAGGGCCGGGAGCCCCCTTCCGCCTATGCGCATCGTAGTAATCCTGCTAACCCTCCTGCTGACAACCGTCGCGCAGGGACAATCTCGCATCGACAGCCTCGACGCCGCGCTGGCCCGTGCGGAGGGGACCGAGCGCGTGGACCTGCTGAATGAGCTCGCGCAGCTCCAGGCCGACGACGACGCGGAGACGGGGCTGCGCACCGCGCATACGGCGTCGCAGGAAGCCCTCGCGCTGGACTACTCGGCGGGACGGGCCGACGCGCTCATGGCCATCGGGCACGCGCAGTACGACCTCAGGCGCTACGAGGCGGCGATCCAGTCCTTCCAGCAGGCGTGCGGCGTCTACGAGCAGATGGGCGACCGGGCAGGCCTCGGGCGCTGCTACAACCAGCTCGGCATCGCCTATGGCCGGGTGGATGCCTACGATGAAGCCATCGCGGCTTTCCGCCAGGCCGTCGAGCACCTGAGCGCAGCGGGCGAACGGGGCGAGGTGGCCCGGGCGCATACCAACCTGGGGCTGTTCTACTGGCGGCGCAGCAACTTCGCCGAGGCGCTGCCCCACTATCAGGAGGCGCTGGCGATTCGCGAAACGCTCGGTGATGCGCAGGCGACGGGCGAGACGCTCAACAACCTGGGCGTGATCTACTACCAGTGGGGCCGCTACGAGAAGGCGCTCGACTTCTACCGCCGCTCCCTGAAACTTCGCGAGCAGGAGGGCGACACGCGCGGCGTCGTCCTGGTGCTGAATAACATCGGGCTGGCCTATCAGGACTGGGGCAAGTACGACCACGCCTACCAGGTCTACCTGGACGCCTACGAGCGCGCCGAGCCGCTGGGCAACGACATGGCGCTCGGGTATACGCTGAACAACCTGGGCAACATCTACCGCCGCCAGGGCGCCCACGACCAGGCCCTGGCGCACTACGAGCGGTCGCTGGACGTGTACGACGCCATCGGCCACCGGGGCGGGCGCGTGATGAACCTCATGGGCATGGGCAACCTGCACGCCGAGCAGGGCCGCTACGAGGAGGCGCTGGCGTTCTTGAACCGGGCCTACGACCACGCCCGCACCACAGGCATCCGGGCGAAGGAGGCGGAGGCCCTCAGCGACATCGGCGCCGTCTACCAGGAGCTACGGGCCTACGACGAGGCCCTCACGTACCACGAGCGTGCCCTGACGCTCAGCCAGACGCTCAACAAGCGGCGGCTTATCCGAGACACGTACCGACAGATGTCGTCGGTCCACGAGGAAATGGGCAACCACGAGCGCGCGCTGAACTTCTACAAGGCCTACCAGACCCTCCAGGACAGCCTGTTCACCCAGCGCTCCCAGCAGCTCCTGGCCGACCGGTGACATGGAGGCGCAGTACAAGGCCGAACAGATCGAACACGAAAACCTGACGCTGCGGGCCGCTCAGCAGCGCAACCGCGTCGTCATCGGGCTCATCAGCCTGATCCTCCTTCTCGTGCTGGCCTCGGCCGTCATCCTGTACCGCGCGAACCGGCAGAAGCGCGAGGCCAACCGCAAGCTGGCCGCCTCGAACGATCAGGTGGCGCAGCAGCGCGACGACCAGAAAGTGCTCGTCCACATCCTCTCGCACGACCTCGCCAACGTGCTGGGCAACGTGCGCAACTCGCTGGACCTCATCACCGACGAACCGCACCTGCTCTCCGAACTGGGCCCGATGGCCGTGACGGTCACCGACCGCGGCATCGACGTCATCTCGCTCGTGCGCCGGATGCGCGCGCTGGAGGAAGGCGCGACGCTGGACCTGGAGCCCGTGGCGCTGCGAGCCGCCGTCGACGAAACCACGCTCGTGCTGCGCAATCAGCTGCAGGCCAAGGACATCACGGTGGACAACGACGTCGATGCCTCGATGGTCGTCGTGGCCGAGCGCGTCTCGCTCATCATCTCGGTGCTGGCCAACGTGCTGACGAACGCGATCAAGTTTTCGCCGCGAGGTCAGACGGTGGACATTCGGGCCGAGGAGGTCGGCGACGGCTGCGAGATCCGGCTGTCGGTCCGGGACTACGGCATCGGCATGCCTGATGAGATTCGCGACCGCCTGTTCGACATCGGCCAGGCCACCAGCCGTCCGGGCACGGCGGGCGAACAGGGCAACGGCTTCGGGATGCCGCTCGTGAAGCGGTTCGTGGAGCAGTACGGCGGCCGCATCACCGTATGGTCTCGCGAGCGCGCGGAGGCCCCGGGCGACCCCGGCACGGAGGTGCGCATCGTGCTGACGGCGGCCGAGGCGACAGTGGCCGACGTGAAGCCCCGATCCCGCGCTCTAGCTGAGCAGGACTGATACCAACTCCGGGTAATGAGTTGGTGTATGGAGGTTTGAAAGTGTGAAAGGTTGGAGGAGCGTCACGTCCATACGTTCAA
>JAAAOL010000525.1 GCA_009908885.1 Bacteroidota bacterium
AATAACCGTTACCTTCATAATATCGGGTCCTCGTTTGGGTGCGGGAGGGTGAATGAACACGTACAACTAACACACGATTGGCCTACTCTGTCTGCCAATATTTGACAAAATAGCGGTGCTTTTTGTGCGAGGCGTTGGGTACCTTGTGTCCACGCGGCCTGCCGACCTTGAATGCCACCCCAGATGCGTCTCTATCTCGTGCGTCACGGTCCCGCTGAGCCCGGACGGCCCGGGCGGTCTGATCGAGAGCGCGCCCTGACTGCCGACGGGGGGCGACGCGTGGCGCGGCAGGCCGCGATGCTCATGCACTGCCGCATCCGGGCAGTTCGCATCCTCACGAGTCCGTACCGCCGCGCCCGGCAGACGGCCGACCTGCTCAGCGCCGCGCTCGATCTGCCGGTGGAGGAAGACCGATTGCTCGTGCCGGGCGCCTCGCTGGACGACCTCGCCGAACTGGCGGGCCGCTATGACGACGACCACCTGTTGTGCGTCTCGCACCAGCCGAATCTGGGGGCCTGGGTCTTCCGCCTCTCCGGCTGCCGCGTGCGCCTGACACCCGGGGCCGTCGCCATTCTGGACCTGAATCGCCTGCGTCCCGGGGGCGGCGAGCTGCGCACGGTGCTGCCGCCCGACGTGCAGGAGCGGCTCGGCGCTCGCTGGTCGGAGTAGTCCGCCGCCACGCTCCCTCGGAGAAACACCATCGACCGGCGAGGGTACCGTTCCGCGAGGGGCCCCGGCGCCCACCTTCGACCCATTCCAGCTCTATGTCTGCCACCCGCTACGCACCCGTCCTTCTCGCGCTGCTCGTCCTGCTGGGCGCCTGTGCCACGCCGCGTCCCAGCACCGACACCGCCCCGGCGCTGCGCACGAACGAGAACCTGAACAGCGTCCTCTGGACCCAGACGTCCGCCGAGTACGCGGCGACGGCCATCCAGGCCTATCAGGGCGCCACCGTCATGCTGGACCGCGCCCTCGCCGACTCGACCTGGACGGCGGCGCTGGAGCAACTGGAGCAGGGCGACTACCACGACCTGCCGCCCGCCGTCATTCTGGATGTGGACGAGACGGTGCTCGACAACTCCATCTATCAGGCCCGCCTCGTGCAGCACGGCGCCGAGTTCAGCCGAGGCTCGTGGCAGGCCTGGGTGCGCGAAGAGAAAGCCACGCCGGTACCGGGCGCCCTCGCCTTCACGCAGTACGCCGACGAGCGAGGCGTGGCGGTGTTTTACGTCACCAACCGGCGGCACGAGGTCGAACCGGCCACGCGCAACAACCTGACCGCGTACGACTTTCCGCTGCCAGCCGATGAAGACCGCATCCTGACCCGCGCTGAGCAACCAGACTGGACGGGCGACAAAGGGACGCGCCGGACGGCCGTCGCCGGGACGCACCGCATCGTCCTGATGCTGGGCGATAACCTGGGCGACTTCCTCTCCGAGGTAGAGGTCTCCGTGGCCGAGCGGGCCGAGATGACGCAGCAGTACGCCGAGTACTGGGGCACGCGCTGGTTCGTGCTCCCGAACCCGCAGTACGGCTCCTGGGATGGCGCCCTGATCGACTACGAATATGGCGTCTCCCGCACCGAGAAGCTCCAGCGCAAGTACGACCACCTCGACACCGAGGGGGATCGTCAGACTCACGATGATCAATAACGCCACGCCCCGCATGCTTCGCCGCTTTTCGCTATTCGGGCACGGACTCGTGCTCGCCCTGCTGCTCTGGATCTTCAGCGCGCCCGATCTCACGGCGCAGACCGCCGAGTCGACGGTCGCGGAGGCCACGGCCGAGTCGCCGCGCAACATCATCCTGTTCATCGCCGACGGGTGCGGCCCGGCCAGCTACACCATGGCCCGGGACTACCGCCGCTACAAGGGCCTGGACGCGCCCGGGCTCGACCAGTATCAGACGGGCAGCATCCGCACGTTCGCCTCGAACAGCCGCGTGACGGACTCGGCGGCCGGGGCGACGGCCTTCTCAGCGGGCGTCAAGACGTACAACGGCGCCATCGCCGTCGACACCCTGAAACGACCCGTCGCGACGATCCTGGAAGCCGCCGAGCAGCGCGGCAAGTCGACGGGCCTCGTCGCCACGAGCCGCATCACGCACGCCACCCCGGCGACGTTTTCGGCGCACGTGGCGGACCGGGGCGAAGAGGCCATCATCGCAGAGCAGCAGCTCGGCCAGGGCATCGAGGTGCTGCTCGGGGGCGGGCGTGGCTGGTTCCGGGGCCGGGCGGACGACGGCTGGCGCGACGACGGGCGCAACCTGATGGACGAAGCCGCCTCGCAGGGCTATACCGTCGTGCAGACCAAAGCCGCCTTCGACGACGTGATGGCGCCGCCGCTGCTGGGCCTGTTCACCGACAGCCACATGGCCTACGAGATCGACCGCGACCCGGCGGACGAGCCCAGCCTCGCCGAGATGACGACCAAGGCGATCGACCTGCTGGACGACGACCGAGACGGCTTCTTCCTGATGGTCGAGGGGAGCCGCATCGACCACGCGGGACATGGCAACGACGCCGCCGCGCACCTGCACGATATCCTTGCCTTTCAGGACGCCGTCCAGGCCGCCCTCCGGTTTGCTGACGCCGACGGAGAGACGCTCGTGGTCGTCACCTCTGATCACGAG
>JAAAOL010000035.1 GCA_009908885.1 Bacteroidota bacterium
TTGTTGGGCGATCTGCCAGACCCACTCCTCGACGTGCTGCTCCAGCCCGAGCCGTCCGAGCAGCCACCCCAGCACGGTGCCCAGCACAATGCCGCTCACGGCGTAGACCAGCGTTACCTTCCACCCGAACATGCCCAGAAAGAGCGCCAGCGCGACTTCGTTGACGAGCGGCGAGGTGATGAGAAAAGAGAACGTCACCCCGAGCGGGATGCCGCCCTGCAGGAACCCGATGAAGAGCGGAATCGACGAGCACGAACAGAACGGCGTCACGGCCCCGAAGCCCGAGGCCACCAGGTGCTCGCCGCCCCGTAGCCGCCCGGACGCGATGACCGCACGCACCCGCTCGATGGGAAAGTAGGCGTTGATGAGCCCCATCAGGTGCGTAATGATCAGCAACAGGAAGCCGATCTTGAGCGTCTCGTAGAGGAAAAAGTGGAGTGCCTGACTCCAGTGGCTCGCAGCATCCAGACTCAGGACGCTGTAGACGAACCAGTCGGCGAAGGATTCCCACATAGCGAGGTCGTTGTCTTTCGTAGTGCGAGGCAGAGGTGCCGATCAGCCGACCGGCACCTCCAGAAAGCCACAGGTCGAAGATTAGCCTTGCAACAGCCCTTCGATCTCGCGCGGCGTCGGGACGCGGCCGTAGACCTTCACTTCCTCATCCACCACCAGCGCCGGCGTGCTCATGATGCCGTACTGCATGATGGCCTGCATGTCTTCGACCTTTTCGACCTCGGCGTCGAGGCCGAGCGCGTCGAGCGCCTGGCGCGTGCTGGATTCGAGGTGGCGACAGTTGGGGCAACCGGGACCTAGGATCTTGATCGTCATGGGTCTGGGTAAGGGGTTGGTGTAGAGTCTATATCGATGATTGTCGATATAACGAGGCAAAAAAACCCGGCGGATGGGCCAGGCCTGGGCTTACGTCACCGGGACTGCCTCGCGGCGGATCGTGCCGAAGCGCTGCATCAGTTCGCGGAGTGCGACGAAGCTGCCGGGAACGACCTGGTGATACACGAACGTGCCCTCACGGCGGCTCATGATGAGGCCAGCCTCGCGCAGCACCTTCAGGTGGTGTGAGATCGTCGGCTGGCTCAGGTCGAAGACGTCCATGAACTCGCACACGCAGATCTCACCACCGTTGTGGTAGATCAGGTCCACCATCTGAAGGCGGACGGGATGCGCCATCGCCTTGAGCTGGTCGACGCGCCGATCCACCTCGGACTCGGGGAGCGTCGACGTCGGCGTCGTCCCGCAGGCGCAGGCGGTCTGGACATCAGAAGGTACAGTGTCAGGCATGGTAGCGGGGGGTCTCGTTATATTGACGATAGCCAATATAGAATATTGTCGATATAGATACAGTGTCTGAATACGTCTTCATGCTGGTTTCTCGATTCATCGCTGGAGGCGGTATCTGGATGCCAGCCTGCACCCATGAACGTTAACGGTATCATCATGCGCGCGCCGCACCTGCGAGGGTACCTTTGCCATGATCTCCAACCAATACCCCCTGCTTCGATGACGCGCAAGACCGTTCTCTTCGTGTGTACGCACAACTCGGCCCGTTCTCAGATGGCCGAAGGATTACTCCGGGCGCGCCTCGGGGATCGCTACGACGCCTACAGTGCAGGGACCGAACGCACGAGGGTCCGCCCGCTCGCCGAGCGCGCCATGGCCGAAATCGGCATCGACATCAGCGAGCACACGTCCAAGGCTGTGTCGGACCTGCCCGATATGGAGTTCGACGTCGTCGTCACCGTTTGCGATTCAGCGCGGGAGGCGTGTCCCTACCTCCCTGCCGTCGAGCGCAACTTGCATCACAGCTTCGAGGATCCGTCCAGTGCGGAAGGATCGGAGGCCGAGCGCCTGGCCGTGTTTCGGCGCGTGCGCGACGAGATCGCGCAGTGGATCGAGGAGACGTTCGGAGACGAGTGAGAGTGCGTATTGGCACGAAGGCCGATTCGCTCGACGCTGCCTGAGCAACGTGCCCCCCAAACGCACGAGCGCCGAGCCTCCCGCGAAGGAAGCCCGGCGCTCTGGGATACCGTCAGGATGTTAGGACCACGCAGGCCCTGTTCTCTTGTCTGACGTTACTTCAGCAGCGTCATCGTGCGGGTGACGGTGCCGCTGGCCGTCTGCAGGCGGTACAGGTACATCCCCGAGCCCAGCTCCGTCGCGTCGAAGGTGGCGCGGAACGTCCCGGCAGGCTGCTGCCCGTCCACCAGCACGGCGACCTCGCGGCCCAGCAGGTCGTACACGGCGAGGCGCACGTCCTGGGCCCGGTCGAGCGCAAACTCGATGGTCGTCGTCGGATTGAACGGATTCGGGTAGTTCTGCGACAGCGCGACCTGCGTCGGCGTCTCGCCCGTCGGTTCGACGTCCGTCACCGCGTTCTGCGGGTTCAGCACGCCCAGCTCGGAGAGGGCCGTCCAGTCCGCAATCCAGAGGCGGTTGAACGGATCGCCCACGAAGTCCGGATTGCCGAAGGCCCCGATGAAGTCGGTCTGGACGTGAAAGCCGTTGGCGGGCACGGAGGCTACGTCGCTGGTCAGCGCAGGACTACCCGGCGCCGGTCGCGGGTCCAACCCCCCGTCCGTCGTCCGGCTGATCCCCACCAACTGC
>JAAAOL010000511.1 GCA_009908885.1 Bacteroidota bacterium
GTCGCCCCGCCCGTCGTCCTGGCCGCGACCCATCAGGCCGCCCTCAGCGTGGTCGAGCTGGGCGACCTGGAGCAGCATGCCCTGGATGCGCGCGAGACGTAAGTCAGACGCCGAAGCTGCGGCCCCGCTGCCAGTTGTGACTGTTCTGATACAGACTATTGCCCGCCGTTTGAGGCAGGAACTGCCGCCCGGTGGTGCTGTATGTTCGACTGTCGCGACGGGGCGGTGAGGCTGCCGAACCAGCCGAGATTCATCACCGCTCCGTGACGATTACGACGACGCCCGGCGTGCATTTTATTTTTTCAGATCATACTTTCAATAAATACTGAAACACTTGAAACGAACATGGCGTTTGCCAACACACGGAGGAGCCTGTAAAGCGATTTTCGCTTGAGCATTCCTTTCGGGGAATGTCAGGCCCCTGTCACCTCACCGAGGTGGCATCCTCCGTACAGCGGAGTCTCCAATGAGGGGGGGAGGCTCCGCTTTTTTTTGTCCCTGCGCGACGGTCGCTGGTGGATCCGTCGTACTGTTTCAGGTGGGTGCTGTCCGGATTCCGGTTTCGCACGGTGTGGTGCGTGTTTTGTGATACGGAACCGATGCCATGATGGCCTGAGGATCCGGAGCCTGCTTCATGGAATCGACGAGGCGCCGAAGTTCGGAGTCACCGTGCTACGGGGTCAATGGTCAACGTTGGGTCGTCGAAGTGATCTCAACACACCTCCTATCGGCACGTCATCCTGAGCCTGTCGAAGGATCTCCCTCGGCCGGGCTGCCATGGCTGGGAGATCCCGACACGAGCGCGGCGCGGCGAGCGACTGATGGAGCGCAGCGGAATAATCACGTGCGGGATGACAGACGCGGTGTGTTGAGATCGCACACTTCGGTCCACAGAATCACGTCTGACACAGCAGTACCTTTGCACGTCCACACTCCCGCGCTCCTACACGCACCACGTTCACAGCGATACGGCCGCCGCCGAGCGAGGCCGGTGTTACAATATTCGTCGTAGTTCGATATGAACCTCGTCCGCGCTGCCGTTATCTTAGCCAGTGGCACCCGTCCTTCTGTCGACTCGACCCTGACCCGTTCATGTCCGATACCGCTCAGCCCAACATGCCTTACGACGCCATGTTCGTGCGTCGGCAGCCGCTCGATGCCATCTTCAATCCCGAGACCGTCGCCGTCATCGGGGCCAGCGAAGAGCCGGGCAGCGTGGGGCGTTCGCTCCTGTGGAACCTGATCAGCAATCCCTTCGGCGGGACGGTCTACCCCGTCAATCCGAACCGTCCCAGCGCCCTCGGCATCCGGGCGTACGACTCCGTGGCGACCGTGCCGGACGAGATCGATCTGGCCGTCATCGCCACGCCCGCGCCCACGGTGCCCGGCATCGTGCGGGAGTGTGTGGAGGAGGGCGTCAAGGGCGCCATCATCATCTCGGCGGGCTTCAAAGAGATCGGCGAGGAGGGGGCGAAGCTGGAGCAGGAGATCCTGCAGGAAGCGCGCAAGGGCGACCTGCGCATCATCGGCCCGAACTGCCTCGGCGTGATGCGGCCCACCACCAACCTGAACGCCACCTTCGCCGGGGCGACGGCGCCTGCGGGCAGCGTGGCGCTCATCAGCCAGAGCGGCGCGCTCCTCACCTCGATCCTGGACTGGAGCTTCAGCGAGAACGTGGGCTTCAGCGCGTTCGTCTCCATCGGCTCCATGCTGGACGTCGGCTGGGGCGACCTGATCACGTACCTGGGCGAGGACCCGAAGACCGAGAGCATCCTCATCTACATGGAGACCATCGGTGATGCGCGGGCGTTCATGTCGGCGGCGCGCGAGGTGGCGCTCCAGAAGCCCATCATCGTCATCAAGGGCGGGCGCACCGAGGCGGCGGCGAAGGCGGCGGCCTCGCACACGGGCAGCCTGGCCGGGAGCGACCAGGTGCTCTCGGCAGCGTTCCGGCGGACGGGCGTGCTGCGCGTCAACTCCATCGCAGACCTCTTCTACATGGCCGAGACGCTGTCCAAGCAGCCGCGCCCGGAAGGCCCCAACCTGACGATCCTGACCAACGCAGGCGGCCCCGGCGTGCTGGCGACGGACGCGCTGGTCAGCGGCGGCGGCAAGCTCGCGACGTTGTCGGACGAGACGCAGGCGGCCTTCAACGAATTTCTGCCGGATGCCTGGAGCCACGGCAACCCCGTGGACATCCTGGGCGATGCCGACCCGGCGCGCTACGAACAGTCGCTCAAGGTGGCCGCCGAGGACAAAAACAGCGACGGCCTGCTCGTGGTGCTCTCGCCCCAGGCCATGACGGATGCAACCAAGATCGCCGAGCAGCTGGCGCCGTACGCGCATCAGCTCAAGAAGCCGATCCTGGCGAGCTGGATGGGCGGCGAGAAGGTGCACACCGGCGAGCGCGTGCTCAACCAGGGCGGCATCCCGACGTTCGGCTACCCGGACACCGCGGCGCGCATCTTCAACTACATGTGGCAGTACAGCTACAACCTGCGCGCTCTCTACGAGACGCCCGCCCTGCACGAAGACGGCGAGGTCGTGCACATCGACGAGGCGGCCCGCATCATCCGGGAGGCGCGCGAGGCCGGGCGCACACTGCTG
>JAAAOL010000536.1 GCA_009908885.1 Bacteroidota bacterium
CGGGCCGTTCTGCACCTGCGTGGCCGTTTGCGTCAGCGCGGCCACCTCGGCGCGGCGTCCGATCTCGCGGATCATGCCGGGGAAGATGAGCTTGTGGGCCGGATAGAGGATCCACCAGTAGAGTAGGCCGATCAGCCCCTTCGGCTCGTAGAAGGCCGTCTGCGTGATGCGAGCGCGCCCGTCGCCCTCGGGCTCTACCTGGAACTGCAGCCAGGCCTTGCCGGGCACCTTCATCTCGGCGCGGAGGCGTAGCAGGCGCCCGTCCTCCACCGCCTCGACGCGCCAGAAGTCGATGGCGTCGCCCACGCGGACGTCCGAGTAGGAGCGGCGGCTCTTGCGCAGGCCGATGCCGCCCGCCATCAGGTCCATGTAGCCGCGGAGCTTCCAGAGCGGATTGGCGTAGAGCCAGCCGGTGTCGCCCCCGATGCGCTTGATCACGTCGAAGACGAGGTCGGGCGGCGCGTCGACCGTGAGGCGGCGGCGCTCCTGGATGAGCCCCTCTTCTTCGCCCAGCCTCTCGACCACCACGTCCTCGTCCTCCATGCTGGACGAGAAGGCCGTGTGCCAGCTCGTCTCTACGTCGTCGCTCTCGAAGCGGCGCAGGGCGAGACGGACGGCGGTCTCGTAGGAGAGGGGTTCTACGGAGAAAAGGTCCCGGGCGGTGTCATCGGTCACGACCACCTCGTTATCCAGTCCCTTGATGAGCGGCTTCGCGATGGTCGTCGAGATGGGCGTCACGAAGCCCACCCACAGCGACGAGAGGCGGGGCGTGAGCACGGGCACGTCCACGATGAGACGATTCAGGCCGCGCACCTTGGCGTAGATCTCGAACATGTCCCGGTAGGACAGCACATCCTCGCCGCCGATTTCGATGATCTCGCCGCGGCTCTCGGGCACCTCCAGTGCCTCGATCAGATACTGGAGCACGTTGCGAATGGCGATGGGCTGCGTCGGCGTGCGGACCCACTTGGGACAGATAAGGACCGGGACGCGCTCGGTCAGGTAGCGGATCAGCTCGAATGAGAGGCTGCCGGAGCCCACGATGACGGCGGCGCGAAACTCGGTCACCGGCACGCCCGAGGCCCGCAGGTGCTCGCCCGTTTCCAGGCGGCTGCGCAGGTGCTCGGACTCGCGCTCCCCCTTCGGCTGGATGCCGCCCAGGTAGATGATGCGGTCCACGCCCTGCGTCTTGGCGGCCCGCCCGAAGTTGTCGGCCGCCTGGCGGTCGCGCTCCGTGAAACTGTCCTCGCCTGAGCCGAGCGAGTGGATCAGGTAGTAGGCCACGTCCACGTCCGCCAGGGCCGGCTCGACGGTCTCGTACTCCAGCGCGTCGCCCTGCACGATCTCGACGTCGTCCTCCCAGGGGCGGCCTTCGAGCCGCTCCGGAGAGCGCACGAAGCAGCGGACGTCGTAGCCGTCCTCCAGGAGGCACGGCACGAGGCGCCCGCCGATGTAGCCAGTGGCACCGGTCACGAGGATGCGTTGGGGGCGGGGGTCGGTCGCCATAGGTCAAGCAGGAAGCCGGTGAGCAGCAGCCGGGACGCCCGGCCTGCGGAGGAGGGTGACAAGTGCACGCCCGATGCCCCGCGGCGTTCGGGGTTCGTCCTCAGAGATGGAGCACCCTCGCCGAGCATTACGAGATAATTGCACGGGTCATGGACCCAACCGACAGGTTGGACTTCTGATAGGTACACCTTTTCGAAGGCTCCCTCTCCATGCCGATGCGTCCAGGTGGACCGTCGGCGCACATCATTCTTACGCATTCGTACACAGGAGGTACCCATCATGGCTGAAAACAAGAACGCCACCCAGACCTGGCCCGAACTCGCTATCGGGCTCTACGACAAGCTGACGGGGCGCGGCGCTGAAATCACCTACGAGTTCGACGACTTCGACCTGTACGTGCCGAGCAAAGCCGGAGGCAGCGCCGACCATGCCCACTGGAAGATGAACGGCACGGTTCGAGTTCGCACGCGGGACGAGGCCAACGCATAGCCCGGAGCAGGCGCTGACCTTATGTCTCAAAAGAACATCGACGTTCACGCGGACCTCTCGCTGTCAGTTGACGGGGAGCCGTTTACGATCCGCGGCTCGGGTCGGGACATCACCATCGCGATCCCGAGCCTGCAGGCCGGGCGCAAGCTGCTGGACACGCCCCTCGGCGGGCGGGAGCAGACGCGCCGGGTGCACGATGCCCTCCGGCAGGCCGATGTCACGGCACGGGTGACCCTCGACGGGCGCACGATCGCCCGCATCGGCGCGGACGCCCAGCCGGGCGCGGCCAGTCGCTTCCTGCGACTCGGCCAGGCGGAGGTGCGTCCCACGGCGGTCGCTGCGGCCTCGGCCCGGCAGTCGCCCTGGACGTGGCTGCTGGCCCTCGCCGGGACGGGCCTCGTCACATGGCTGCTGGTCCGCTACTTCAGCGAGTAGTTTCCACCATCGACCCTTCACCCCGCCCTCGCTGGCTCCGGCTGGCGAGGGCGTTTTTTTGGGTTTTGGGTTTTGGGCAGTGGCGTGAAGTTATTTCTGACGCCACCGTCGCACCTGGGACCGTTTGTTCGGGCAGAGCCCCAACGCTCTGTCTGGTAGAGGATGTC
>JAAAOL010000498.1 GCA_009908885.1 Bacteroidota bacterium
CGCGCCCCACTTCCAGACGGCGATGAAGGTCTCTACCTTGTTGCCCAGCGGGTTGACGCCCATCGAGCCCGTGCCCCGGAAGATGACCGGGCGGATGTAGCACGAGGGCAGGCCGCTCTCCCGGATCGTCGTCAGCACGGCCTCTTCCAGTGCCTCCAGCGCGTAGCCGGAATCCATCCGGTAGATGCGGGCCGAGTCCAGCAGGCGGCGCATGTGCTCGCGCAGCCGGAAGATGCGCGGGCCTTCGTCGGTGTCGTAGCAGCGGATGCCCTCGAAGACGGACGAGCCGTAGTGGACGACGTGCGAGAGGACGTGGATCGTGGCGTCCTCGTACGGGATGAGCTTGCCGTTAAACCAGATCTTGTGATTCATCGAACGTCGGGAGGTTGGGCGTGGAGAAGCGGGTAACGACTGGCGGATTCGGGTACGTCGGGCGGCACCTAAAGGTTCTTGTGTGCACCCGTCCTCGTCATGTATTAATATCGACGCCCTCAGATTAATTGGAAGCGCTTTTTTGGCGAAAATTGTGTGGCGACGCGAGGTCGCACAGGGCGTTTTCGCTACTGCACGATCACCGGAAAGGCCTCGTAGGCTCGCTCGTCGTCGAAGTCGTCGTGCAGGATGAGGTAGTAGGGGCCCGCCGCGTCCGTGGGAAGTGTGGCCGGCAGTTTGGTCCAGTCCGTCGTCTGCTCCAGCGCCTCCTGCGCCGCCGTCGGGAAGCGGAAGAGTGCGGCTTCCGGGGTGAGGTCGGGCGGGTCCAGCGCTCGCACGCGCAGGGTGTCGCCCGCGGGGAGCGACAGGCGAAAGACGTCGCGGTCGCCGACGGGGTAGATCGCAACCGAGAGCGTGTCGCCGCGCTGGATGTCCGCCGCCGTGATGGCCTCGTCGTTGGGCTCATAGGCGTCCAGGTCATCCCGCAGCAGCAGCCGCACCTGGAAGGTGTCCGTCGAGCGGGCGTCGCCGAAGTCGTCCTGCAGGCCCACGTGGATGGTGGTCGAGTCGGGCACGAAGAGTGCGCGGGGCAGGCCGCCCCAGCCGCGCAGCGTCGTGCGCTCGCCGGACCAGGCGTCGTACGTGGCGAAGGTCACCTCCAGCCCGAAGGCGTCGGGCACGGTGCGGGCCTGCGCTTCCAGGTAGCGGCGGGCGGGCACCTCCACCGTGAACCAGTCCTGGTCGCCTTTCGGAAAGACGGCGAGCGAAAGTGGCTCCCCCGGCGTGGCGGGCGCGGCGCCCTCCGGCGTGTCGTTCGGCTCGTGCGCGTCGAACGGGTCGAGGTGGCGGATGCGCAGCTCGATGGGCGTCTCCGAGGCCGCGTCGCCGAAGTCGTCCTGCACGGCGAGGTGGTAGGTGCCTGCCTCCGTCACGGGGATCGCCACGGGCGGGGCCTGCCAGGTGCGTATCCAGTTTTCCTTCTCGGCGTCCCACTGCGCATGCCGCGCGAAGGCCACTTCGAGGCCGATGTCCTCGGGGATGGTCCCGGCCTGCACGTCCAGGTAGCCCGGGCCCGGCACCTCCACCTGGAGCCAGTCGACGTCGCCCGCGGGCTGGATGGTGAGCGCGAGGGGCGCGTCCAGGGCGACGGGGCTCGCCTCCCCGATCTGGTCGTTCGGCTCGGCGGGCGTGGCTGGCGAGGGCTCGCCATCGCCACCGCAGGCCCCCACGGCCAGCAGCGCCGCGAGCGCGACGGGATAGATGAGGCGGGCAAGGTACGAGTGGCAGACCATCGGGGCGCGCAGGCTTGAATGAAGAGAACCGATCAAGCACAATAAATGGGAGACGGGCCGGAAAATGCCAATCGGCCGTGTGGTGGCACGCTGAGGGTGCATCTCAAGAACCCCCCCTGCCGCTGCTCGTACCATCCCGTACGTTGATCAGACAGACGAGGAATGTGATGAAGACCGACCGGATCACCATCGAGGTCGATGCGGAGGCTGCACACGCCTATCGGGCCGCTTCCGACGAAGAGCGCCGCAAGATCGATTCGCTGCTCAATCTCCAGTTGCGCCGCGCCACGCGTTCGCAGGTCTCGCTCAAGACATACATGGACGAGATCAGCCGCCGCGCACAGGAGCGCGGGCTGACTCCTGACATTCTGGAGTCGCTGCTGGGAATAAGCCCCGGTGCGTGTTCGACACGAACAGCTTGATCAGTGCCCTTTTAATCAGCACGTCCGTTTCGAGGCAGGCATTCGACAAGGCCCTGGACCACTACCAGGTCCTGATTTCGACCGAAAGGATATCCGAGTTCGACGATGTTGCCAGTCGAAAGAAGTTTGAGAAGTACCTGGATCCGGAGGAACGAGAAGGCTTCGAGGAGCTCCTGCATCGCGAGGCGCGGTTCGTGGAAGTGTCGGAGGAGATAACCGCATGCCGCGACCCGGACGACGATACGTTTTTGGCCCTGGCCGTTGCTGGAGACGCCGACGTGCTCATCAGCGGTGATGAGGACCTGTTGGTACTGGATCCGTTTCGCGGGGTGCGCATCGTGCAACCACGAGCCTTCCTGGACGCGTTTCCGCCCGTAGAGCTGCAGAACCCGCAATAGCGCGCTACGACCAGCGGCGTCCTGCCATCCCACCGACCGCATCACCCCCAT
>JAAAOL010000229.1 GCA_009908885.1 Bacteroidota bacterium
AGGCGCAGGTAGCCGTCGTCCAGCAGGCGCGTGATGTTGCCCTTCAGCTGCAGGCCCTCGGTGGGCAGCCCCGTCACCACGGGGCCTTCGTCGTAGCGGTAGAAGCCGCCGAGGCTATAGCGGTAGTTCTCGCTGAGCGGGCCGCTCGTGTGGAAGTCGAACCGGTACAGGTTGTTCTGGCCGACCTGCGTCTGCAGGATCGTCTCCTGCACGGCGCTTCCCGTCTTGTCGATGTAGTTGATGATACCCGCCGGGGAGCCGACGCCGAAGAGGGCTGAGGAGCCGCCGCGCACGAACTCCAGCCGCTCCACGTTGAGGTCGTAGCGGTAGTAGATGTCGCGCGCGCTCGTGGTCATGCGCCCTTCGGCCTGGACTGGCATGCCGTTCTCTTCGATGGGGTTGTACTTGTACTGGCCGGGAGCCGGGAGGCCGCGCACGAACACGTTCGAGGCGGCTTCGCCCCCGCCGCCCTCGGTGTGGACGCCGGGCACAGACCGCAGGATGTCGGCCTGGCTGTTAGGCGTCACCTCCTGGATGTCCTCCGCACTCAACACAGAGAGGGAGACGGTGGCCTCCTTCTGGGTCCGCTCTGAGCGCGTGGCCGTCGTGACGACGCCTTCCATCTGCATCACGTCCGGCGAGAGGGTAAAGTCCTGGGTCACCGTCTCGCCGTCGGGGATGGTGACCTCGACCTGCTGGGTAGTAAAGCCCACGAACGATGCCCGGACGGTGTAGTCACCCGCCGGGACGCCTGTGATTGAGTACGTGCCGTCCGTGCCGGTGACGTCGCCCAGCATGGTGCCTTCGAGCGCGACCTGCGCGCCGGGCAGGGGCGTGTCCATGTTGTCATACACGGTTCCCGTGATGGCGCCGGTCTGGAGGCGTCCGGCCGTCGTGGAGACCGCGCCCGGAACGGGGTCGTCACGGTGCACGATGACATACGAGCGCTCCCCGACGCGGGCGTACTTGAGCGCGTGGGGCGTCAGCATCTGCTGAAGGGCCGCGTCGAGCGATGCGGTCTCTGGCAGGCGCACCGTCTTGGCGTCGACCAGGTCACTCTTGTAGAGGAACAACACCTTGTGCTGCGCCTCCAGCTCGGCGAGCGCACGTTCAAGCAGCATGGCGTCTTCCGCGGTCGTCTCCGCATCGGCGGGCACCATGCTCGCGAACTGCGCGGCGGCAGGAGCGCCGGCCAGCAGGAGCGTGAGGAGCACGGCGAGTGTGCACGTTACAGCACGGGGTTCGATCCAGGTTCGATAGCGCATGAGGACAGAAGCTCGGTAGTTTGGTGCAACGCGAAATATGTGGATGTAAGGCGGAAGCGCTTCCGCACCGGTAACGACGCAGGAAGGCTGTGGGGTTGCGTCATGATGGCATCAGCGGTAGCCGATGCGTACCGCGTCGTCCGTGTGGCGCACGGGGCGATCCAGCGTTTGCTGCAGGGCACGCAGCAGCACGTCCAGATCGTGGTTTTCGATAGACCCTGACAGCGTCTTGCCGAGCACGGTGCTGTCCTGCACGACGACGGGCACGCCGTACGTCGCGGTGATGCGCTCAGCGATCTCGGCGACGGGCGTGTCGTCGAAGACCAGCACGTCGGTCGTCCAGGACGAGTAGACGGCGGGGTTGACCGTGCGCGTCGCGATCCGGGTGTCGGCCTGATGAAACTCGGCCAGCTCGCCCGGTCGGAGCGTGGTCGAGGCCGTGGCGGCGCCCGAGGGCGAGGTCGCCCGTACGGCCACGCGCCCCTCGTTCAGGCAGACCAGCGTGCGCTGTCCCCGTCGCCGCACCGTGAACTGCGTGCCCAGCACTTCCACAGTGCCATCGGTCGTCGCGACGCGAAACGGCGAGGCGTCGGTCCGGTGGCGCACGTCGAAGAAGGCCTCGCCCTCCAAGGTCACCCGCCGGGGGGCGTCCGGGCTCCACCGGGCCGGGTAGCGCAGGGTGGACTGCGCGTTCAGGACGACCGTGGAGCTATCCGGCAGCGTGACGGTCGCCGTCTCGGCGACGCCGGTCGTCAGCGTGCGAAAGGTCGGGGAGGACTCCTGGGACGCGGACCACCACGCCAGCCCGATGCCGACGAGCACAGCCACGGCGAGGGCCATGGCCGCCACGGAGAGCGTGCCGCGGCGTCGCTGGAGAGCGCGCGGCGCACGATCCGGGCGGGGCGTCTGGGACGCCGCCAGGCGCGGCCGCAGCCGTCGCCACTCGGCTTCTACGTCCGGCAGCGGGGCGGCCTCGAAGGCCAGCCCCTGGATGAGCGCGCGGGCTTCCCGGGCGCGGCGGGCGTGCTCGGGATCGCGGGCCACCCACGCTTCCCAGAACGCCGTCTCTTCGTTGGAGGCGTGTCCCTCTACCCAGGCCACGAAGGACGCGGAAGCGAGGAGGTCGTCGATGCTGTAGGACGGCATCGGCATGACGGCGATTCAGCTCGAAATATGGGTCGGCAGGGGCGGGTCATCCCCTTTTCACCCACATAGAGACAGCCGATCGTCGTTTGTACTCATCCGCTCCGGATTTTTCTGAAACGGGTCGGGAATACCGATTCGGATAGGTGATATGATGCGTGGTTCGTGGTGCG
>JAAAOL010000107.1 GCA_009908885.1 Bacteroidota bacterium
GCCGTAAGGCCGTCGCCATCCTGCTGGTCGTGCTGATGATCTTCTTCGCGCTCTACCTGGCCGTGTGATGCCGACTGGACGTGTGGAGGTGCGGAGGTGTGGAGGAGTCAACGAGCGCACCGCTCATCCCCCCTGAGCCGCCGGGCTACCGGAGGGTGCCGTAGGCGCGGAGGGTCGCGCCGTTGGTGGCCGGGCCGCCGGTCGTGTACACGTACAGCGCGAGGTCGACGATGTCTTCCGCGGGCACGCCTTGCGCGTCGGCGTCCTCGTTGCCGAAGAGAATCATCGACGGGGCGATGGCGTGGGCCGTGATGCCCTGCCCGGCGTACTCGTCGGTGACGGCTTCCACGAGGCGGATGACGCCCGCCTTGGCCGCCGCGTACGCACCCTGCTGCGCCACGCCCTGATCGGCGCCCTGCCCCGAGGCCATGGCGATGAGCCGCCCGCCGCCGTCCAGATGGCGGAGCGTTTCGCGGACGGCGAGGAAGGTGGAGGTCAGGTTCACGTCCATCACCGTGCGCCAGTCGTCCAGCGTCGTCTCCAGCAGCGGCTGCCCGGCCCACATGCCGACGGTGTGGATCAGCCCGTCCGGCGACCCGAGCGCCTCGGCGATGTCCCCGAAGCACTCCCGCACGGCGTCCTCCTGCGTCAGGTTCGCCGCGAAGGGATGCACCTGGGCGTGATCGGGGATGCGATCCGTCTCCAGGTCCACGGCGGCGACCGTCGCTCCGCGGGCCGCGAACTGCCGGACCATGTGTTGGCCGAGGCGCCCACCTGCGCCGGTGATTATCACGACGTGTCCGTCCAGTGCGGTCGTACTCATCATTCAGGAAGTCTGCTGTGTAGTAGAGGGGAAGGCGATGGCGTCAAGATAGTGCCGGGCCGGGCGGCATCGCTGCAACAGCCCTGAAACGATCTCGCGCCCCTACGAGATTCTGTGGACCGAAGTGTGCGATCTCAACACACCGAGCTGTCATCCCGCACGCGATGCGGGATCTCCCAGCCTTGGCAGCTCGGCCGAGGGAGATCCTTCGACAGGCTCAGGATGAACTGTGCTGGTGGGAGGGGTGTTGAGATCGCTTCGACGAACCAGCGTTGACCATTGGCACCGTACTACGCGCCTGCCGACGTATGATCGTGCACGATGCGCCACGCTCCGTCGTCCATCTGCCGGAAGAGGAGCGTGAACAGCCCGTGCGGCGCATCCTCAGCCCGGTCGAGGCGCCAGGCGCCGAAGACGAGCGTCCAGCGCGGCGCGAGGACGTCGACGTCGCGGATCTCGAAGGTGAGCGTGCCCATCGCGGCGCGGTCCGGGTAGCCCCGCTGATACCCGGCGAGGGCGGCCTCCCAGCCCTGCCGCTCGGTGCCGCCCGAGGCGAAGCGGAGCGTGTCGGTCTGCGCATAGCCCGCCATGAAGCCCTCCAGGTCGCCCCGGTTCCAGGCAGCCTGCTGCGCCGTCAGGACCGCGCGGACGGCGGCCTCGGCCGCTCCCGGCGACGACGCGACCGGCTCGGCGGTGCGGCATCCCACGACCAGGAAAACGAGGAGGCTGAGGAACACCCCCAGGCGACGGAAATCAGAGCATCGAAACGGCATGTTCAGCCAAGGTTCATGGGGAATGACACGGCGCCCCGAACAAATCGAGAGCCACTGTGTACCAGCGTCGCTCAACAGGGCGGGCTCGACGCGCGGCATCCCCACGTATTTTTCTCTTGAAGCGGAGCCTGCTGCACGTTACCCTGTATGCCCAACATACGGCACTCGTCCGTGTGTTTCGACCAATCGCCTGCTGACGGGAACGAGATCCGGATCGCGTATCGGCCTTTCTTGATACTACGCAGAACGTCTTCGACTCGATGCTGACGTTCGCGGTGCCGCTCTGCTGGCATCGCCTTCAGCATCCGGCATGTACGCCGGGTGCATGCTGCGAGATCGTCGTCCGAAGTACTTGTTGCAGTGCGATCACGCCACGTCCCGCCCGTTATGTCTGAACCGGCGCGCCCCGTTCGCCCCTCCCCTGTCCGTACGCTGGCCCTGCTGCTCGGCAGTGCTCTCGCGCTGACCGTCGTCCTCCTCAGCACGACGGCCCAGGGGGACGGCACCGACCCCGCGCTCTTCCAGCGGTGGACGGTGCCGTCCGACTCCGACAGCACCGTCGTCGACCTCGACCAGGTCGCCCCCGCCGACTCCGATTCCGTAGCGACGGCCCTGGACTCGCTGCGGGCCGATTCGCTCGCCCGCGCCGACGACGACAGCATCACCGCCGCCGACACCGCGTACCGCGCCCAGCGCTACGTGCCCGGCTTCCGGCCCGACGCCCCGGCCGCCTCCCTCTTCCCCCGTGAGCGCCGTCCGCTCTCCACGCCGCTGGGCTCCTACTGGCAGCATAGCCTCCAGCTCGACTCGACCGGCACCGCCTACATCGCCCGCGAGACCGTGGCGGGCGGCGACGTGCGCTATCCGATCCAGGTGGACCGCGAGACCTACCTGCGCGAGAAACGCAACCAGGCCATCCGCAAGAACTGGACCGCCGCGGCCGAGCAGCGCGCCCGCCAGCGTCAGCAGCGGGACCGCGCGGGCCTGGGCGTCAACATCTCCGTGCCGGGCGGGCGGCAGACGGCCTTCTCCACCATCTTCGGCGAGCCGACCGTGGACCTGCGCGTGACCGGCCAGGCCGACATCCGCGCGGGATTCGACTACCGCAAGAGCGACCAGCAGGCCCTGCTCACCGGCAACGCCAGCCAGGTGGACCCCGACTTCAAGCAGGACCTGCGCCTCGGCGTCACGGGCCGCATCGGCGACAAGATGCGCGTGGACGTGAACTGGGACACGAACCGCGACTTCGACTACCAGAACCAGATCAAGCTCCAGTACACCGGCTACGAGGACGAAATCCTCCAGAGCGTCGAGGCCGGGAACGTCTTCCTCAACACCCCCTCGACGCTCATCCAGGGCGGGCAGAGCCTCTTCGGCATCAAGACCGAGTGGCAGATGGGCGACATGCGCCTGACGACCGTCGCCAGCACGCAGAAGGGCCAGTCGAACAGCCTCAACATCGAAGGCGGCGCCGAGACGACCGACTTCGAGGTGCGCCCGACGGAATACGACGAGCGGAAGCACTTCTTCCTGGGCTACTACTTCCGCAACCGCTGGGAGGACATGCACCTGGAAAACATCGACCGCCTCACCCTCTTCGACGGCTTTAACCGCGTGGCTGAGATCGAGGTGTGGCGCCTGCAGGACACGCAGGGCAACAACGAGAACGAGCGGCAGGTGGTGGCGATGGTGGACCTGGGCGAGCCGCCGCAGCTGCTCACGCAGGCCGACGCGTTCACCCAGCCCGTGCTGCCGGGCGCGGACACGGACCAGTACGGCGAGGCCGACCTGAACACCTTCCTCGTCCCGGCGGATCAGGCCCCGGATGATTTCCTGGGACCGAGCGGCCCGCTCCAGACGCCCCTCGCTGGACCGGACTATCAGGTGGGCTCCTTCAAGCGGCTGCAGGAGGGTACGGACTACCAGGTGAACGAGCAGCTGGGCACCATCTCCCTCTCCAGCGCCCTGCAGGACCAGGAAGCGCTCGCCGTCGCCTACCGGATCGAGACGAACCAGGGCACGCGCACCGTGGGCGACCTCAACCTCACCGGCGGCGGCAGCAGCAGCCAGCAGAGCGACCGCGTGGTCCTCAAGCTGCTGCGCCCCACGCGCCTGCAGCAGCCCTCCGAGGACGGCTCGTTCGAGCCCGCCGCGTGGTACCTGGAGATGCGCAACATCTATCAGCTCGGGCGCGACCTCAAGCCGACCGACTTCGAACTGCGCATCGAGTACCAGCCGTCCGGCCAGCGCGCCACCGAAAAGGTGCCCCAGATCGCCGGGCAGCAGACGCTCCTGCAGGCCCTCGGGCTGGACCGCGCCAACGAACAGCTCGCCCCCAGCCCGGACGACCAGTTCGACTTCATCGACGGCATCACCATCGACCGGCGCAACGGGCTGCTCATCTTCCCCTACCTCGAACCGTTCGGCAGCCGCATCGCCGATCTGGTGGGCAACGACCCCGAGGCGCAGAGCCAGTTCGTCTTCAGCGACATCTACACCAAGAAGCCGAGCAACGCCGAGCTCAACACGGCGCTGGACGTCTACCGCATCCGGGGCTCGTTCAAGGGCACCTCGCAAAGCTTCTACGACCTGCAGGCCTTCGCCGGCCTCGTGCCCGGCTCGGTGCGCGTGACCTCCGGCGGCAACCCGCTCTCCGAGGGGCAGGACTACATCGTGGACTACCAGGGCGGCACGGTCACCATCACCAACCCCGCCTACCTGACGGCCGGGGCGGATATCGAGATCGACTACGAGACCAACTCGCTCTTCCAGCTGCAGCAGAAGACGCTGCTGGGCGCCCGCATGGACTACACGCTGGACGACCGCCTCGGCCTGGGGGCGACGGTGATGCGCCTGAGCCAGAAGTCGCCCACCGACAAGTTCCGCATCGGCGAGGAGCCCATCGCCAACACCATCTGGGGCGTCGACGGCTCGCTCGACCTGCAACCGCGCTGGCTGACGCGGGCCGTGGACGCGCTGCCCTTCCTCCAGACCAAGGCGCAGAGCAACCTCTCCATCACCGGCGAATTCGCGCAACTGCGACCCGGCCACACGCAGACGCAGGCCTTCGAAGACGAACGGAGTGAACTGCAGGACCTGGGACGCGACTTTACGAGCGACGAGCTGGGCGGCATCTCCTACATCGACGACTTCGAGGGCTTCGAGAACACCTACACGCTGCTGCAGCCCGGCGCGTGGCGCATCAGCTCGGCCCCGGCCCGCCTGCCCGCCATCGACGACGACCCGACGACGGTGGGACGTGACGTCGACTCGCTGCGGACGACCCTGCGCGGCGGCATGGCCTGGTACTCGCTGAACGCGGGCGTGCTGGAGACGCTGCAGGGACAGGGCGTGCCCATCGACGCGACCAACGCCCTGATCGACCCGCTGGAGGTCTTTCCCAACCGCGAGACGGGCCAGCAGGAGCGCTTCCTCCAGACGCTGGACATGTACTTCACGCCGTACGAGCGCGGGCCGTACAACTACACCACGCGGCTGGACTCCTTCCTGATGAGCCCCAAGAAGGTGTGGGGCGGCATGGTGCAGCGCCTGCCGGAGGGCTACAACGACTTCAGCACCAAGAACATCGAGTTTCTGGAGTTCGTGATGAAGGTGCCCGAAAACCGCGCCGGGCGCGACGCCAAGCTGTACGTGGACCTCGGCATCCTCTCCGAAGAGGTCATCCCCGACGACAAGCTGAACACGGAGGACGGCCTCGCCCTGACCGACACCGACATCGGCCCGACCCGGTGGGCGCGCCTCCCGACGCTCCAGCCGGACCAGACCGTGAACCTGGCGCAGGACTCGCGCCGCTCGGAGGACGTGGGCCTGGACGGACTGGCCTCGTACCCGAACAACGAGTTCAACCCGACCCTCACGGAGGACGTTCAGTTCAGCGACTTCCTCGACGCGCTCAACGCCGTGGACCGCAGCCAGCTCAACCCCACGCAGCAGGAAGCCCTGGACCGCGCCATCGCGAAGGCGCAGGAAGACCCCTCGGGCGACGACTTCCGCTTCTACGGCGATGCCGAGTACTTCCGTCGCCTCTACCCGGAGGGCTCGACCGTGCAGGAACGCCACCTGCATTACTTCCCCGGCACGGAGCTGAACACCATCGAGGCGCAGAGCAAGCTGGGCACCTCCTCGCAGCGGCGCGGCAACTCGCGCGCGCCGGACACCGAGGACCTCAACATCAACACCGCCGCCGACACGGACAACCGCTACTTCGAGTACCAGCTCGCCCTGAATGCGGACTCGCTGCAGGAGGCCGCCCGCCCGACGAACGTGGACGACTACGTGGTGGAGGAGATCAACGCGGGCTGGTACCTGGTGCGCATCCCGGTGCAGCAGTTCACGCGGCGCGTGGGCAACATCCAGGACTTCAGCCTGGTCGAGTCCATCCGCCTCTGGACGACGGGCCACGAGGAGCCCATCACCGTGCGCTTCGCCAGCCTGGAGCTGGTAGGCAGCCAGTGGCGCGAGTCGGAGAGCGTGGCGGCTCAGGAACGCGGCCTGCGCTCGAACCCGGACCGGGTGCCCGTGGACATGACCCCGGCGCCGCTGGACACGCTGGGCAGCGCCAAGCTGAGCATCGCCAGCATCAACAACTTCGAGAGCCGGACCTACCGGGTGCCGCCGGGCGCCATCGTCAGCCGCATCCAGGACGTCACCGGAGGTGGGCAGCGAGACTCGCGCGAGCAGGCGCTCGTCCTGCGCGTGGAGGACCTGCGCCCGGGCCAGCAGCGGGCCGTCTTCAAGACGCTCCAGGGGCTGGACCTGCTCAAGTACTCCAACCTGCGCATGTTCACCCACCTGCACGGGCGCTACGATGGCGGCCAGCGGCTCGAAGATATCCAGGACCTGGACGAGGCGCGCAGCAAGGCCAAGCTGTTCGTGCGCCTGGGCGCCAACGAGCTGACGGACTACTACGAGTACGAGCAGCCCCTCACGCCCAGTTCGGTGACTGCCGCGGAGCCCAATCCGGACTCCCTCTGGCAGACGTTCGTCGACGTGCCCTTTTCGGACCGCCCGGTGGACCTCAACTCGATGAACATCGAGCTGGGCGCGCTGAACCAGCTCAAGTTCACCCGCGACGAAGGCGGCTTCCCGACCGACCGGACGGTCTGGAGCGACGACCCCGAGATCGGACTCGACTCGCTGGTGCAGAGCTTCGCCCCGCCGGGCACCCGGATCGCCGTGCGGGGGACGCCCTCGCTGGACCGCGTCAACACCATGGTCATCGGCCTGCGCAACCCGGACGGCTCCGAGAGCGTGCTGGAAGACGTGACCGTGTGGGTGAACGAGCTGCGGGCCACGGGCTACGACGAGCGCGCGGGCTGGTCCGGCCTGATGAATGCCGACCTGGCCCTGGCCGACTTCGCCCGGGTGAAGGCCAACTTCCAGATCCAGACGGACGGCTTCGGCGCCCTCAACTCGACCCTGGACGACCGCGACCAGCGCGACCTGCGCGACTGGGCCGTCAACACGCAGGTCAACATGGACAAGTTCATCCCCGAGCGCTACGGCTGGTCCATCCCGGTCAGCTTCGAGGTCAAGTCGAACACGGCCACGCCCCGCTTCGACCCCAACCAGGGCGACCTCCGCGTGGAGGAGCTGACCGACGCGGTGGACAACAACCCGAACCTGACGGAGGAAGAGAAGGCCGAGCGCAAGGACCAGATCGTCGAGGGCGCGCAGACGAAGCGGTTGTCGCGGTCGTTCACCGGACGTGTGCAGAAGCGCGGCTCCCGGTCGAAGCTGCTGCGCAACACGCTGGACGGCCTCTCGCTCAGCTACTCGTACGCCGAGTCGGACGGGCGGACGCCCCGGCAGGCCATGAACGACTCGTGGCGCTGGTCCACCTCGCTGGGCTACCGCTTCTCGCTGCGGCGCCCCCGCACCACGCGCCCCTTCGGCTTCCTGGGCGACGTGCCGGTGGTGGGCGTGCTCGGCGGTCTGCGGTTCAACTACCTGCCGCAGTCGCTCAGCTTCAACGCTACGGCCTCGCGCCGCTTCACGGCCACCAAGGAGCGTGAGCCGCTGGTCCGTAACGACCAGAGCTCCGACCTGACGCGCCTGCCGCCGAGCGTCGAGTTCAACCTGCGGGACGCGCAGAGCTTCGGCCACAACCGGCAGTTCAGCCTCCAGTACAACCCGTTCAACTTCCTCAACTTCAGCTTCGACACGAACACTGAGCAGAGCCTCGATGCCCTCGGGGCCGACACGCTCTACAGCGTCGTCGCGCTGGACTCGACCACCAACCAGTTCACCCAGATTCCGAACCTGAGCCGCGAGGAGGCCATCGCCAGCGGCCAGTTTACGGAGGACGACTTCGACCAGGGCCGCGCCTACCAGCTGGACTCGCTTCGCGTCCTCTCGACCTCAGCAGTGGTGGGCGACGTGCTGAGCGGCGGCGCCTCGCCGCGTACGGATAGCTACCGGAGCCGTCTGAACGCTACCTTCCGGCCCAAGCTGGAGAAGGTGGGCGCGCTCGACTGGATGTCGCTCCAGGACGTGAGCTACAGCGCCACCTTTTCGTGGCGCAACGGCGCCCTCGGCAGCAACACGGGCGCCACGGCGGGCACGAGCGTGGACCTGCGGACGGGCATCTCGCTGAGCCCGCAGCAGCTGTGGCAGAAGTTCGGCTTCTACCGGACGCTGGAAGAGCAGCAGCAGGAGGCCGAGGCGCGCAAGCAGCAGGAGCGCCAGGAACGCGAGCAACAGCGGCGCGAGCGGCAGCAGCAACGAGAGCGGGAGCAACAGGAGCGAGAGCAGGAAGAGCAACTCCAGCGCCCGGACGAGCCCCAGGACGCGGGCGAGCAACCGGCGGATGGAGAACAGCCCCCGCAGGGCGACGCCCCGGCAGAGGGCGAGCCGTCGCAGGACGACGACGTGAGCGAGGACACAGACGAGGACGACGGCGGCGGCCTGTCCCTGCCGTCGCTGCCGCTGCCCGATCCCGTCGGCGTGCTGCGGCGCTCCTTCCTCGCCATCACAGGCATCCGCGACATCAACGTCACCTACAACACCACCCGCAGCATCGACGCGACCAACGTGGGCCGAGGCACCTTCCGCGGCGACTCGCTGGAGAGCATCGACGTGAACTACAGCCTCTACGACGCCCTCGTCAACGGGCAGGGGCCGTCGCTGGCCTACCGCCTCGGCCTCACGCGCGACCTGGACGACCGCATCATCACCGACAACGTGCAGGTGAGCGACCTGCTCACCAGCAGCCACCGCTTCCAGGGCCGCACCGCCATCAACCCGAGTCGGGCGCTCCGCATCAGCTTCAACTGGTCGCTCGAATTCAGCAACCGCGAGGACGTCACGCTCCGGCAGGATAGCACGCTCATCACTACCGCCACCGAGAGCGGCGACAACCGCGCCTCCGTCTGGGCCTTCCGGGCGGACCTGGTCGAGCTGTTCGAGCGCCAGTTCCGCACCTTCGAGCGCCGCCCGACGGGCTCGATCTCCGGCAACGACCGCGTGGTGATGACGGCCGGATCGCTGACCGAGGACTTCCAGCAGGCCTACCTGAACGGCCTGGGCACCATCGACAGCCGGGGGCTGCTGCCCTTCCCGATGCCGGGCTGGCAGGTGCAGTACTCCGGCATCTCCAACTGGCCGCTCATCCGCAGCATCTCGCAGAGCGCCTCGCTGCGGCACGGCTACAGCGCCGACTACACGTCCGACTTCCGCTCCAACCTGGAGGCCGGGCAGGAGGACAGCTTCCAGCTCGCCGGGCAGTCGGTCCAGTTCCTGCTGCCCCAGTACGACGTGAACGCCATCCGCGTCAACGAGCGCTACCAGCCCGTGATCGGGCTCGACCTTACGTTCCGGGGCAACATCCAGGCGTCCGTCGCCTGGAACAAGAGCGCGGCGTACTCCCTCGCCGTCAGCAACGCGCAGCTGCGCGAGAGCCTCACGAGCGAGATCACTGCGTCAGCTTCCTATCAGGTCACCGGGCTGACGATTCCGCTCTTCGGGCGGCGGATCAACAACCAGATCGGCCTCAACCTGACCGGCTCCTTCTCGGCCAACGACGAAAGCACCTACCTGCTGCAGACGGCCCTGAACGAGGCGGCCCTCAGCGATCCCGCCGTCCTCGACGACGTGCCGGACAACGCCGAGGTGCCCGACGCCACCACGGAGGACAACCCGCAGATCACCACCTCCACCTCCCGCATCCGCGTCTCGCCCAAGGTCACGTACCGCTTCAGCAACCGCGTCTCGGCGGACTTCTTCGTCAACTACGAGAAGCTGAACGGCGACTCGCGCCTGCCCTCCAACACGCGCGTCAACGGCGGCTTCAACGTGCGTGTGAGCATTTCGAACTAAGGGGCCAGGTTGTTGGTTAATGGTTGTTGGTTAATGGTTGCTGGTTGGTGGTTGCTGATTAGTGGCTACAGGCTGCGACCTGCCGACCTGCGACCTGCCGACCTGCGACCTGCCGACCATCACCGTGCCCTCGTCGTCCGAACGTGTCGTCCTGTGCCACCTGGGGCGGGTGGACTATGCGCCCACGTGGGACCTCCAGAAGGCGCTCCAGGCCCGCCTCATCGCGGCGAAGCGGCAGGATCCGCCGGAGCCGCTGCCGCACGTGCTGCTGCTGGTGGAGCATCCGCCCGTCTACACGCTCGGCAAGAGCGGCGACGCCGCGCATCTGCTGGCCTCCAAGGAGCGATTGCGGGCGCGCGGGGCCACCTTCCACCGCATCGACCGGGGCGGCGACATCACCTACCACGGGCCGGGCCAGCTCGTCGGCTATCCGATCCTGGACCTGGACCGCCTGTTCACCGACATCCACCGCTACCTGCGCCTGCTGGAGGAAATGGTCATCCAGACCTGCACCGCCTACGATGTGACCGGCACCCGCGTGGAGGGACGCACTGGCGTCTGGATCGGGCCGGACGCGCGCGGGCCGGAGCGCAAGATCTGCGCCATGGGCATCCGCTGCAGCCGCTGGGTGACGATGCACGGCTTCGCCTTCAACCTGAACACCGACCTCACCTACTTCGACGACATCGTGCCCTGCGGCATCCGCGACCGGGGCGTGACCTCGCTGGCCGCCGAGCTGCGCCAGCCGGTCGACGAGGCGGCGGTGCGCTCGCGCCTCCTGCGGGCCTTCGCCACGCTTTTCGACGTAGAAACGACGTATCTTGAGGCCGCGGCCGCCCGCTCCTTTCTCGGTGCCTACCTGGAGGACACGCCCGCCCCGGTCCCCTGAGACGAACGCGCCGCCCCCGAAGCCCTCACGACGACCGACCCTCGCCCCAAAACCACCATGGACGACGCACTCCCCACGCAACCTCAGCCCGAAATGACTCCCTTCAACCTGGAACACTTCGCCCGGCAGCTCCTCGCCGAGACGCTCTTCTACGACGAAGAGTACGGCGCCCTCGGCAACCTGAGCCTCATCGACCCCGAGGCAGGCCGCGAGCGCTACATCGCCTCCTACCTGCCCGACGACGGCCTCTTCACCATCGACGAAGCACTGGACTGGGAAGACGGCCCCGCCCCCGGCGAGGAGGACGACATCGGCTACCGGCTGGCTATCGACTCCGAGGAGTACGGCACGTACGAGCTGCCCGAGGAGGCCGCGCAGGTGCTCCTCCAGCTCGCCAACGAGCAAGGGCTCCTGCCGAGCATCACGCTCCTGTTCGAAGAGGACGAGTTGATCTGACGGAGCCCGTCATTCGTCGCTTCCGCTCGCCTCGCACCCGGAGGCCGGGTCGAGCGACGCTCCGGCAGCGATCTTTCGCCCGCTGGCTCACCCGTCGCTGGCGGGCGCCTTGCCCTTGACCTGTTCGAGGGCAATCTCTTTGAGGGCCGCGTAGGTGCTGGCCTGAGAGCTGCTTTCGATCGCCCGGGCGGCGAGATCCTGAGCTTGCTGGACCGTCTCGGCCAGGCGTTCGTCGAGCCGCTGGAGGTGATGCTGCTGTTGATCCAGCGTGGCTTCGAGGGCCTGCACCCGCTGTTCGTAGACCTGCATCTCGCCGTCGACCTCCTTGCGCTGGAGGTCCATCTCGCGCCGGGCTGCCCGCTGCACCTGCGCGGCGGCCTCCTCGCGCGCCTGCTCGACGGCGCGGTCGATCTCCTCGGGAAAGGCCTCCACCCGTGCCGCCAGGGCGTCCAGGTGCTGCTCGCGCTCCGCGATGGCCCGCTCGCGCTCGGCCCAGGCGGCCTCCTTTTCCCGGACGCGCTCGTCGAGCGCCCGGTGGAGCTGCTTCATCTCCTGCGCGTGCGCCTCGGCCTCCTGCTTCCGCGTGCGCTGGAGCTGGTACTCGTACTGCTCCTCGTCGCGCTCGCGGGCCAGCTTACGAGCCCGGTCGCGTTCCTGCACCGTGCGTTCGTGCTCTTCCTGTTCCCGCGCCCAGGCCCGCTCCCGCTCGGTCATGTCCTGCTCGAAGGACCGGCGCCGGGCGGCGAGTTCCGCCGTCTGCGCCGTGGCCGTCGCTTCGTACTCCTGGATGAGCCGGTCGAGGGTGCCGCCGTCGACCGTCAGGTCGTGCACCTCCCGCAGCTCGTCGGTGAACGCCTGCACCTCCTCGCGCAGGGCCGAGAGGGTGTGCGCCTCGTCGGTCAGCTCGGCCGACAGCGTGTTGACGGCCCCGCTGAAGTGCGTGCGCAGGGTCGACAGCGTATCCACGATGGCGTCGATGCTCGCCGGCGCGGCGCCATCGGTCGGGAGCGCCTGTTCCTCCAGCTCACGGTTCCGCTCCGCCAGCCGCGCCTTGTCCTCCTTCAGCTCGTCGACCTGGTTTTTCAGCAGCTTGTACTCGACTTCCAGCTCGTTGTAGGCCTCCAGGATTTCGGCCTTGAGGTTTTTGGAGGTGATGCGTTCGGGCATGGCGTCTGCGATTGGGACGGGGGGAGAGGCAATGGAATGCGGGCGCGCCGGCTTAGCCTGCCGTGCCGGAGCCCATGGCGCGGGCGGCGAGTTGCTGGGTTTGTTCCAGCGCACCCTGCAACTGCTCGGTGAGCTGGTCGATCTGCTTGGACTGGCGCGCGACGTCCTGTTCCAGCAGCTGGATCTTCACCTCATAGGAGTTCCGCTTCGCGGCGACCTCGCGCTCGAACAGCGCGGCCTCCGTTTCGGCCTCTTCGCGGGCGCGTGCAGCGGCCTCCTCGCGGGCGGCCTGCACGGCCTCCTGCTTCTCCTGCTCGAACGCGGCGATCTGCGCCCGATGGCGCTCCGCCTCGTCCTGGCGCGCCTCCAGCGCGGCCTCCCGCACCGCCCAGTCGGCGGCTTTCTCGGCCTCCTCCTCGCGCAGGCGCCGCTCCACCTCGCGCTTCTTCTCCTCGTAGGCGTCCCGCTCCTTCTGCCGCTGGCGCTGCGTCGCGTACTGGTATTCCTCCTCGGCCTGTTCGCGCTCGCGCTGCCGCCGGGCGTCCTCCTCCTGCACCGTCTGCTCGAACGCGGCCTGCTCGGCGGCCCACGTGGCGCGCGTCTCGGTAATCTCGTCCTCCAGCGCCGCGCGCTGGGCCGCCTGCTCCGCCTCCAGCGCCGCGAGGGCCTGCTCGTGCTCCTGTTCCAGAATGTCGAGCGCATCGGCCGCGATCTTGATGTTGCGGAGCGTGTCGATGCGCCGCGCCTCGACGTCGATGGCCCGGCGGATGTCCCGAAGCTTGGTCGCCTCCCGCGTTAGCGTGTCGGTCAGCGTCTCGACGGAGCCGTCGAACGTCAGCTGCACCTCGGCCAGCCCTTTCACGATGTGCTCCAGCGTGTAGGCCGAGGCCGCGTCGACGACTTCCTGGTCGGCATCCTTGCGCGCCGCGGCGCGCCGGGGCGCGACCTGCTGCGCCTGGGCCCTGCGCGCCTTCCGCAACGCTTCGAACGCCTGGAGGATCTCGTCTCTTCGGGTGTCGGGTTCAGTCATGACGATATCGCGTGTTATCGGGGGGATGAGCGGGGAGAAACATGGTGCAATCTACTGATTCGAACAACAAGATCTAACCATCGGGGAGGGCGATGTGCTCTCGTGGCCCTCATGGCTCTTCCCCGTTCCCATAAATTTCAGCAACGTCTGCACGGGTACTATCCGTATCCGAGAAAGGGGTTGCCCAGCGGAATGTATCTCTATCGGCTGGAAGCAGGAACCTTCACGGAGACCCGGAGCATGACGCTCGTGAAGTGAAGCGGCGTCATCCGCCCGCGCCGCGCAGCACGCCCCAGGCCAACAAGGCCCAGCCCGCGATGAAGGCTACTCCGCCGAGCGGCGTGACGGCGCCGAGCCACGGCGTGTCGGTCAGGACGAGCAGGTAGAGGCTGCCGGAGAAGAGCACGATGCCGGCGAGGAAGAGATAGCCCGCCGTCTGCACCGGCCAGCCGGGAAACTGCGCCGCCGCCCAGCCGACGACGAGCAGCGCCAGCGCGTGGTACATGTGGTACTTGACGCCCGTCTCGAACGTCTGCAGCCGCTCCGGCGTGACGCGGCTCTCCAGCCCGTGTGCCCCGAAGGCCCCGAGGGCAACGCCAATTCCGGCAGCGAGCGCGCCGAGAGCAAGGAAAAGGCGGGACATGGCGGCCTAGCCTGTGTACAGTTCTGTATACAAAATCCCGTGCAGCAGATGCGCGGCGATCAGGGTAGTGACGGTCAATAGGACCCCTCTGGTGGTGCCGTGTTTCACCACTACTGGATGCGGTGGGATTGATCTTCTTCGCCCCACCCCGCCTGCGTCCACGCTACAGGCCTATCCAGACGAGCACGCGCTATGTGCACATGACGAGTAGGCATCTGCGTGCGGAGGTGGACGTGGAATTCGGTGCCAATAGCCATCGTTCTACTGAATTGACGCCGTTCCAAATCACTACCGTCCGAACAGGGTAGTTCGCCCTCGTCGCCGGCGTCCACCATCGCCGGGCGTTCATCCGGTGTCACCGGCTCCCCCATTGTCGAGCGCCGGGTGGTCGGCGAGTCGCGTCAACGGCGCTATACCGACGAAGCAGATACACAACCCTTCAAAACCGCTCAGGCACGAAATTCTGCTGACTCTCAGGGGGGCGCACGTAGCCAATGTCCGGCTGCTTGGGGGGAAGCGTCAGGTCTCGGGGGGGAAGCTCTTCGTAGGGCACCTGGCTCAGCAGGTGGCTGATGCAGTTGAGACGGGCACGCCGCTTGTCATCAGACTTGACGACCCACCAGGGAGCCTGCTCGATGTCGGTATACAGGAACATCTGGTCTTTGGCGCGCGAGTATTCTTCCCAGCGCGCCTGCGCCTTCAGGTCGACGGCGCTCAGCTTCCAGCGTTTGGTGGGGTCTTCGAGGCGAGCCTCGAAGCGCCGGGCCTGCTCTTCCGCACTGACGGAGAACCAGTACTTGATCAGCTTAATGCCCCCATAGACGAGCAGCCGCTCGAACATCGGGCAGGAGCGCAAAAACTCGTAGTACTCCTCGTCGGTGCAGAATCCCATTACCCGCTCGACGCCCGCCCGGTTGTACCAGCTCCGGTCAAAGAGCACGATCTCGCCCGCTGCTGGCAGCTGTGACACGTAACGTTGGAAGTACCACTGGGTCCGCTCGCGATCGTTGGGCTTGTCGAGTGCCACGACGCGGCAGATGCGCGGGTTCATCGGCGCGGTGATCCGCTTGATCGTCCCGCCTTTCCCGGCCGCATCACGGCCTTCAAAGACGACCACGATCTTCAGGCCTTTGGCTTTCACCCAGTGCTGCATACGCACCAGCTCGACCTTAAGCCGGGATAGCTCTTTCTTGTAGATTGACTTCGACAGCTTTTTCTTCTCACTCATGGTTGACAACGTGTGCTCAGACTCAAAAAGGGGCCCAGGAAATACTCAGGCTCACCGCAGCCGGGATAGGCACCGCAGCGCATGCTTGGGCACTTATGACGTAAAAACTATCTAGACCGACTGAACCATCGCGCGCTCTAGGCGAGGATCCGCTTGGCCGAGGCAAGAAAATATGTTAAGAAATTACTATCAAACGTGGGAGTGGGGCTCCAGGGCAATCGCATCTTAAAAG
>JAAAOL010000547.1 GCA_009908885.1 Bacteroidota bacterium
GGTCAGCCGCTGAACGACGAGACCATCGCGGCGGCGGTGAGCGGCATGGCGGAGGGGAAAGACATGATGAGCGACGTTAGCGCCAGCGCGGAGTACCGCGCGCACCTGTGCGAGGTGATGGCCAAGAAAGCGCTCCACCAGGCCGCTGCCGATGCTCAAGGCTAGCGCCTTTTTCAGGATCTCCGTACGACCGAACCACAACCGAGAACGCCCCCGACGCTGGGGGCGTTTTTGTTGAAACGCACTCCTCTCCCTCCTCCGCCGTTATCGTCCCCACCGCTCGACCCGGATCTGCAGTGACCACTACCCTCGATACCATCGAAGACGTCCAGTCCGCGCTCGAAGCGCAGCACTACATCGCCGAGCGCAGCCTCGCCACGACGTTGTTTCTCGCGCTGAAGATGGGCCGCCCGCTCTTTCTGGAAGGGGAGGCCGGCGTCGGCAAGACGGAGATCGCCAAGGTGCTCGCCACGCTGCTCGACGTGCCGCTCATTCGGCTGCAGTGCTACGAGGGGCTGGACGTGCACACGGCCGTCTATGAGTGGAACTATGCCCGGCAGATCCTTCAGATTCGGCTCTTCGAGGCGTCGGGCGAGCGGAGCCAGGAGGCGATGCTGGACGAGATCTTCGGGCCGGAGTATCTCATCCGCCGCCCGCTGCTGCAGGCCATCGAGCAGACCGACCGGGGCGCGCCGGTGCTGCTGATCGACGAGCTGGACCGGGCTGACGAAGAGTTCGAGGCGTTCCTGCTGGAGCTGCTGTCCGACTTCCAGGTGACGGTGCCGGAGCTGGGCACGATCCAGGCCGAGGAGCCGCCCGTCGTCGTCATCACCTCGAACCGCACCCGTGAGATCCACGACGCCCTGAAGCGGCGCTGCCTCTACTTCTGGATCGACTACCCCTCGCGCGACAAGGAACTCGCCATCGTGAAGAGCAAGGTGCCCGAGGTGCCCGACAAGCTGGCCCGGCAGGTGGTGAGCTACGTGCAGGAACTGCGGCACATGGACCTCTACAAGATGCCGGGCGTGGCCGAGACGCTGGACTGGTCGCGGGCGCTGCTGGCCCTCTCGAAGATCGACCTCGACCCCGAGACGGTGGACGACACGCTGGGGACGCTGCTCAAGTATCATGACGACATCACCCGCATCCGGGGCGGCGCTAGCCGCGAAATCCTCTCGCACGTGCAGCACGGCGTGGAATAGTATCGAGACCGTCTCGGTGCATGCCTCCTGGTGTCATGCCGGACTCGATCCGGCATCCAGTGGAATTGCACCATGTGCATGTCGATGCTACCGAGGTCGTGGAGCTCCGCTGGGACACGTTCGGATATAGCTTACGTGCACCATCAGGTTGCTGGAGGGAAACCATCCATGACGCACGATCTGCAGCAGACATCACAGGGAGGAAGTTCACCGGAGACGCCGCTCGCCGATCACATCGTCACGTTCGGAAGGGTGCTGCGAAGGGCCGGGCTCGACATTGGCTCATCGCAGATGATGGACGCGTTGCGGGCCGTCGACTGCGTGGGCGTGCAGCGGCGGGACGACCTGCGGCAGGCGCTCTACAGCGTCTTCGTGTGCGAACAGGGGCAGGCCGAACTGTTCGACCAGGCGTTTCAGCTGTTCTGGCAGGCGCCGTCGGATCTGCCGGACCTGCTTTCGACGATGCTGCCGTCGGTAGATGCCGGGCCGCCGGACACGCCGCGGCAGCGGGTGCTGGAGGCCTTGCAGGAGCAGCAGGAGCCGCCGGAGACGCCGACGCGGCCCCGCGACGAGGAGGAGGGAGAGGAGGTCGAGATCGTGGCCTCGTTCAGCCGCACCGAGACGCTGAAAGACAAAGACTTCGCCGACTTCACGTCGGCGGAGGTGGACGCGGCGAAGGCATTCATGCAGCGTATGCAGTGGCCCATCGAGCCGCAGCGCGTACGTCGCCACACGGCCCGGGCCAAGGGGCGCGTCCTCGACCTGCGCCGCACCCTGCGACGCGCCATGCGGCACCACGGCGAACTGCTCGACCTCAAGAAGCTCGGCCCGAAGCGCAAGCACCGCCCGGTCGTCGTCCTGTGCGACATCAGCGGGTCGATGGAGGCGTACTCGCGGATGCTGCTCCACTTCATGCACGCCATCACCGACGGCATGCAGCAGGTGGAGAGTTTCGTCTTCGGCACGCGCCTGACGCGCATCACCCGCCAACTCGAACGTCGCGACGTGGACGAGGCGCTGGAATCGGTCTCCGACCAGGTCACCGACTGGGCCGGGGGCACCCGCATCGGCGAGGCGCTGCGCACCTTCAACTACGAATGGCTGCGCCGCACCCTGCGCAGCGGCGGCGTCGTGCTCGTCATCAGCGACGGCTGCGACCGGGGCGACATCGACCTGTTGGAGCGCGAGGTGGCCCGCCTTTCGCGGAGCTGCCACCGCCTGATCTGGCTCAACCCACTGCTCAGCTACGACGACTACCGCCCGCTCACGCGCGGGATGCAGGCCGCGCTGCCGTACATCGACGACTTTCTGCCCGTCCACAACCTCGCCTCGCTCGAACAATTGGCCGATGCCCTGAGCCGCATCGGGCGCCGTTCCCGGCCGACGTGGCAGGTCATGTACGACTGGCGCCTCGACCCGTCCTAGTCCCCTCCATCGGTCACACGGCCTGGTCTTTCCAGTACCCCAGCCGAAAGACGCTCACGCTGATGAGCGCGAGGGCGGACTGCGCGATGGCGATAGCGGCGTAGACGCCCGTCGCGTCCCAGCCGAACGGTACGGCCAGCGCCCAGGCCAGCGGAATCTGAATCAGCCAGTGGGCCACGAAGTTGATCCAGGTGGGCGTCCGCGTGTCGCCCGCGCCGTTGAACGCCTGCACCGTCACCATCCCGAAGGCGAAGAAGAGGTACGACGCGCTCACGATGCGCATGCACTGCACGCTCTGCTCGACCACCGCCGGGGCCGTCGTGAAGACCAGCGTCAGCGGCTCGGCGAAGAGCAGGAGGCCGACCATCACCAGGCCCAGGAAGCCCATGTTGGTGAAGCTGGTGAGCCAGACGCCGCGTTCCGCCCGGTCGGGTTGCCCGGCGCCCAGGTTCTGGCCGACGATGGTGGCGGCGGCGTTGCCCATGCCCCAGGACGGCAGAAGGGCGAAGACGAGCACGCGCAGGGCCACCGTGTAGCCCGCCACGGCGTCGCTGCCGAAGAGGGCGACGATGCGGTAGAGCCCCAGCCAGCTCGCCGTGCCGATCAGGTATTGCAGCATGCCGGGGAGCGACACGTTCAGGATGCGCCGCATCAGGCGGAGGTCGGGCCGGAACGCTTCGGGGAACGCGATCCGCGTCCGTCCGCCGAGGAGCACGTGCACCTGATACGCGATGCCGAGGCCGCGCCCGATGGCGGTGGCGACGGCAGCCCCCGTCACTCCGAGTTCTGGGAACGGCCCGATGCCGAAGATAAGCATCGGGTCCAGCACGATGTTGATGCCGTTGGCGATCCAGAGTGCCCGCATCGCCAGGACGGCGTCGCCCGCGCCCCGGAAGACGGCGTTGATCATAAACAGGAACAGGATGGTCGCGCTCGCCCCGAAGGTGACGGCGCAATACCCCGCGCCGGTAGCGATGACGCTCGGCGTGGCGCCCATCAGGGCCAGCATTTGCGGGGCAAACAGGACGCCCAGGATGCTGACGGGCACCGCCACGAGGCCGCCTGCGAGGAAGACGTGCAGCGCCGCCCGCCCTGCCGCCTCGGGGTCCTGCTCACCGATGCGTCGAGCGACCAATGCCGTCCCGGCCATGCTCAGCCCCATGCCGAGGGCCAGCACCAGGATCAGCAGCGACTCGGTCAGGCCCACCGCCGCGATCGCATCGGCGCCGAGGCGGCCGACGAAGAAGATGTCCACCACGCCGAAGACGGCCTGCATCAGCATTTCCAGCACCATCGGGATCGCCAGGATCGTGATGGCGCGGGGCAGCGAGCCGGTCGTTACGTCATAGGCCTCGCCGCGGAAGGATGCGCGGAGGGCCGACCACAGGGAACGGGATTCGGGAGGGTGTACAGGTTGAGCCATGGAGTATCGGAGACAGAGAGGGGACTCCGACCAGCACGGCGAAGCGTCACGTCACGGACAGGGAGCGGAAGGACTGCTTGCACGAACCAGACGGAGCAGAAGCGGCGAGCCGTCTGGGCGCAGCACCGAAGGCCGGTGTTACGCCAGAGCACCGACGAGGACCGTCGGAAGCATGTTCGTGCGAATGCGCATGGGTCGTTCCGTAGGACGCAGAGATGCGTGAATTGAATGATGCAATATACGCCGAATGAGGGCCGTTGGCAATGGTTTCCAGGCAGAGACCCTACGACGGTGTCTCCGGAAGGTTACAGGGGGCACGCACAGGACCGCGGACGACGGGACGCAGACCGCGACGTGCTAATTCCAGTACAGGCTGGTATGTGTAGGTCTGGCGACGAAAGCAATCGGTTGCAAAGACGTCTCGCCGGGGCGGTGTGTGTTTAGCGTACATCCGCCGCGCATTGCGCCGGTGGCTCCATACGCGGCTACGGGAGGTCATCCCCCCTGCGGGGTGTGGAACAGCTCCGCAGGAGCGACAGCACGGAGTAGCCGGGGGTGAAGCAGCGCGCAACCCTCGGCGGTGTCCAGGCTCGCTAAACACGTACCCGAGGCGTCTCTACGCCCAAATTCGCCAAACATCGAGCTCCGTATCTCATCCCGCCTGCAACTCATCGTAGAGGTCCGACAGGCGCTGCGTCAGCTTGTGCTGGGGCGCGAAGTAGACCAGCGGGGTGGCCCGCTCGTGCGACTCCCGCATCTTGACGGAGGCCGGAATCAGCGTGTCGAGCACGGGCAGCTCCTCCGCCCGCAACTCCTGGACGACCCGCTTCGGCAGGTTGGCGCGCACGTCGAACTGGTTGACGACGATGCCCTCCACCTCCAGCCGCTCGTTGTGGTCGGCGCGCAACTCGCGGACGGTGTCCAGCAGGCCGTAGAGCGCGTGGCGGGCGAACTCGTCGCAGTCGAACGGAATCAGACACGTGTCGGCGGCGATGAGGGCCGAGAGCGTGTAGAAGTTGAGCGCGGGCGGCGTGTCGATGTAGACGGCCTCGTAGGCGTCGTCGTCCAGTGCGTCGAGGGCTTCCCGCAGCTTGTAGATCTTGTACTTGGACTCCAGGCGGCTCTCCAGTTCGCGCAGCTCCGGCGCGGCCGGAAGCACGTCGAGGTTCGGAAACGGCGTGGAGACGATGAACTCCTCGACGTTCCGCGTCAGAAGCCGAAATGACAGAAACTGCTCGAAGAAGTCTGCTGCCGTGGCTTCCACCTCCGCATCGTCCAGGACGTACTGCGTGGCATTGCACTGCGCGTCCAGGTCGATCAGCAGCGTGCGGTGGCCGCGCTCGGCACTCAGGGCGGCCAGGTTGACGGCGATACTGGACTTCCCGACGCCTCCTTTCTGGTTGAAAATGACGCGGCGCATGGCGGATTCCGGGTTGGCTCATCAGGGATGCGGCGTACGATATCCAAGATACGCCCGTTTGCATTCCGCACACACCGGCATCGTATATTTGAAGCAGTCTTCGCGATGTCCCATCCCACGCCCCGCCCCCGATGCTCCTGCTCGAACGCGCCATCGCCATCGCCCTGGAAGCCCATGCGGGCCAGACCGACAAGGCCGGAGCGCCTTACATCCTGCACCCGCTCCGGCTGATGGATCGCATGACGACGCCTGCGGCGCAGATGGCGGCCGTGCTGCACGACGTGGTCGAGGACTCGGACTGGACGCTGGAGGCGCTGCGCGATGAGGGGTTTCCCGACGAGGTGATCGACGCGGTAGAGGGACTCACGCGCCGCGACGGGGAAACGTACATGGCCTTCATCGAGCGGGCCGCGCAGCACCCGATAGCCCGTGTGGTCAAGCAGGCCGATCTGGAGGACAATCTCGACGTCCGCCGCCTCGCTACGGTGAGCGAAAAGGACCGGGAGCGCCTGGACCAGTACCTGCGGGCGCTGCGACGGTTGCAGGCTGCGGATTAGGCGCTGCGGCGTCGCCGGAGGGCCGGGGTCGTCTCGCCGAGGACGTGGCGGGCGGCCCGGTGGGTGATGGCGTGCAGGTCTGCCGTCGCCTCGGGCGTCTCGGCGTAGCCGCCCGAGAGCAGCAGCACCATCGGCAGATCGGCCCCTCGCACGGTGTCGATGACATAGGCGTCACGGGCGAAAAGGCCCTCAGGGGTAAGGGCCAGCCGTCCGAACCGGTCGCCCGCCGCCACGTCGATCCCGGCGAGGTAGAAGACGAGGTCCGGCTGCGCCGCGTGCAGCACGTCCGGCAGGTGGGTGCGCAACGTGGTGAGGTACGCGGCGTCCGTCGTCCCATCGGGCAGGCCCACGTCGCGCGAGGAGGGCGGCTTGTGGAACGGGTAGTTCTTGGCCCCGTGCATCGAGAAGGTGTAGACCGCCTCGTCCTCGGCGAAGATGGCCGCCGTGCCGTTGCCCTGGTGCACGTCCAGGTCGATGACGAGCGCGCGGCGGAGCCAGTGCGAGCGCGTCAGCACGCGGATGGCGACGGCCACGTCGTTCAGCACGCAGAAGCCCTCGCCGTGGTCGGGGCCGGCGTGATGGGTGCCGCCGGCCAGGTTGGCGGCGATCCCGTCTTCCAGGGCCATCAGGGCCGCGTTGATGGTGCCCTGCACGGCCCGGCGTGAGCGATCCACGAGGCGGGGCGACCACGGCAGGCCCATGCGGCGCTCGGCCTGCTTCCCCAGCGTGCCCTGCGCCAGCGCCGAGAGGTACGTCTCCGTGTGGACGCTCAGCAGATCCGCCCAGTCTACCGGACGCGGCGCCACGACCTCCTCGGGGCGGAGCAGTCCTTCGTCCAGCAGCAGCCGGTGCAGGGCCGGAAACTTGCCCATCGGGAACGGGTGCCGGGGCGGCAGAGGCACGTAGTAGCCGTCGGAGTAGCTGAGGCGCATCGGTCAGGGCGTTAGGTAACTAGTGGCGATGGCGTGTGGTTCTTTATGACATCGCCATCGAGCGTCGTTATCGTTCTCTCAAAGGAGGGCGTAGGACGTATGCGCTCTGTCGGGAAACGGACGTCCATTTTGGCTGGATCCAAAATGGACCCAAAAGATCATGGCTCAGAAGAACCCGCCTGACCGTGGCTCCGGCTCCGCTGCGAGGGATCGAACTCACTCGCTGGGCTCGCTTCAGACAAGATCCCTCGCGGTCGCTCTGCCTGCGCCGCGGTCCGGGCGGCGGATTCTTCAAGGCCGGTCCAGAGAATAACATCGATTCAATGACATCGCGCTGCTTATACTGATTCAGAGTGTTGATGTCCGGATCCTGGTGTCGCCTGTCGTGGTGCGTGGTCCGTGTTGCGTGGTGCGTGATGGGGAAGGGCCATCGCTCCATCAGCGCTTTTTCACGCATCACGCAATACGCATCACGTTCTCAGCTATACGGACATCGCCAAACGAAAACGGTATGACACCTCCCTCGCTCCACCCTTGCGCCTGATCACACGCAGGGGCGCGCCGGTCCGCGGAACCGTTCCTGCCAGGCATTCCTAACAATATTCTTGGATGTGAGGCAGACCCGATGTAGCCCGGTGACCGGACAGCGCCAGAATGAGCGGGCTGTCTGCGGTCCGCCGTCGTGCACATGGCCGCCCGTGGACACCACGTCCGTCGGACCTAATTTATTTTGGGGTCCGCACGACGTATATTATTATGTTGTAAACGCTTTTCGGAATAAGCCCACCTTGCTATGTTCTGAGTTTCGTCCGCGCCGGTCCGTCGTCTCTGCCGCGAATCATTCGATCCATCTATGCTCGCCACCGAGAAAAAGTACCTCACCCTCCAGGAGAAGGAGCGCGCTCTTCAAGACGTGGAACTCCTTCGAGAGTCTCTCATCGACGCGATGCGCACGCCCGGGCGAAATCGTAGCGACGGGCGTGACCTCGCCTGGCTCGAACGCGTCCCGCACAACATCCGTGCAGGCTACATCTTTCAGAAGGACGTGACGCGGCTGGAGCAACTCCTGGAACGCCACCAGATCCAGTAAGTCGCGCTACGATACCGGTGCGGCCCCGTCCGCCGCGCTGGGACAGGGCTGATCGGGGAAGCCTCCGATCAGCCCTTTTTTCGTCGTGCCCACTGCGCGCGCGTCGCTACACCAAATCCGGCTGAACAGGTGTGGTCTGGTTTAGCTCCAGGTCATCGGATTGGGGCCTGGATGGCTGAGTGTGTGGATGTTTGGACGCTTTGTCTTCCACACCCTCGCACGTCCGAACGTTCAACCCCAACTCCTTCAAACGGATTGGGCGTTACAGGACGCGTCGAGATCGGCCCGATCCTGATCTAGTTCGTTACAGCATCTGTCGTGAGAAGTCGATACCATGGGGGCGGCTTTTGGTTGTTGCTACTGAGGGGGAGCGACAACCGGGCTTCCGCGCCCTTCGGGATGACTACATCTCGGAGGGCGCTTTTTTTGCACTTCTTCGCAGCCTCCGCGCTGCCTCCCACTGCCGCATCGGGCATTCTCCGTGCCTCACGGCGAGCCTCCCTTACTCCAGAAAGCGACCTGCCACCACACCCATCGTCCGGCGCGCACCGGCAACGCCGCGGACCGCCGGGCCGTATTTTTGCAGTAGAACAGGGTGGGCCTTCGCAGGATAACCACAGCGAGCATAGATCCATGACTGCTACGACCACGACAGACCGCGTGCGATGGGCCGGTCTCTACCGGGAGTACCGTGGGTGCCGCCTCGACATCCGCCGCCAGGGGTGTGCCTCGTGCGCGACCGCGTATGGCTACTACCTGCCCGACGGACCGTACTGCGCCGTCGAGCCTCGCGTCTGCGTCGACGAAGACGCCGCCGTGAACTACCTCGTCGACTGCATCGACGCCGCCCTGCCTCCCTCTTCGTAGCCGCCGGCCCCGGTATGATCGATCACCGGCGCAGGCATGCGAGGAGTCACGGTTGCACCCACCGGCACAGGTCCAGGGCATCTCCGCGGAGGATCGGCATGCGCGCCTCGCCCGCGACCAGCGCCACGGCCTGCCCCTGCGCGCACTCCGCGTAGACGGTAGCGTCGAGCGGCACGGTGCGGGCCGTCTCCACGACGAACCAGTGGACGCGCCCGGCGCTCTGCACGGCCAGCTGCTTGACGCCCGCCCGCACGGGCGTCGTGCCCAGACTGGCGCCGAGGGCATATCGAACCGGTGGATCCGTGCGGTCAAGCGACAGGCCGTCAGCGGCGTACCAGGCCATTCCCACGATGAGCGAGAACGACAGCACGAACAGGACGATAAGATGCGTGCGACGGGACGGCAGTCGGCGCATGGCACCGGGAGCGAGGGTACGACAGGACTCGGCCGATGTACCATCGTACAAGGTACGTGCCAGACACACCTTAGGTCGGGGGAACCAGGGTGTGGCCCCGGTCTCTGTTGCATATCGGGATCCGGGCCGGTCTCAGACTGAGACGGACGCCGCGAAGGGAACTCTTATGCCGTTTTCGCTCGGCGATGTCCGTATAGCTTCGTGTTGCGTGTTGCGTGATGCGTAAACAGGCGCTGATGGAGCGATGGCCCGTGCCTGTCCTACCAACTCCGGGTAATGAGTTGGTGTATGGAAGGTTGAAAGGTAGAAGGGGTGGAGGAGCGTCACGTCCGTACGTCCACACCTACACACGTCCAACCCCCAATCCGGCCTCGCGGGGCTACGTCATACCACCATGGTTCAGCCGGATTTGGTGTCACGAACCACGCATCACGACGTGCGACCATCAGGATCCGGACGTCACCCATCTGAATCAGTATCAGGTCACCGCCTGCGGGCCCACGGCGGTCGGCGGCGCTGTCCCGTTTTCACTCCACGCCGTCGAGCGTGCGGTCGAGGTTGTAGGCGGCGCTGATGAGGGCGAGGTGGGTGAAGGCCTGCGGGAAGTTGCCCAGCGCCTCGCCGTGGTGGCCCGTCTCCTCGGCGTAGAGGCCCAGATGGTTAGCATAGCCCAGCATCTGCTCGAAGATGAGCCGCGCTTCCTCCAGGCGCTCGGGATCGGTGCGTCCGGCGCGCGTCAGCGCCTCCACGAGCCAGAAGGTGCAGATGTTGAACGTGCCCTCCTCGCCCGCCAGCCCGTCGCGGCTCTCGTCTACGTTGTACCGGAAGACGAGCCCATTCGAGACGAGACCGCCCTGCTCGGGCGACTGGAGCGTCGCGTCGAGCGTGCGCAGCATGCGCGGGTCGATGGGTGAGACGAAGAAGACGAGCGGCATCATGAGGGTGGACGCGTCCAGCGCGTCGCCGTCGTACTGCTGCGTGAACGCCTGCCGCTCCTCGTTCCAGCCGTGCTCCATGATGTGCTCGTAGATGGCGTCCCGCGCCGCGATCCAGCGGTCGCGGTCGGCGGGGAAGGAGCGCTTCTCGGCCAGGCGCAGCCCGCGATCCACGGCCACCCAGCACATCAGCTTCGAGTAGACGAAGTGCTGCCGCCCGCCGCGCATCTCCCAGACGCCTTCGTCCTCCAGCGTCCAGTGGTCGCACACCCAGTCGACGAAGGCCCGGATCGACTGCCACAGCTCGTACGAGATGGGCGCGCCGTGCTTGTTGTAGATGTAGACGGAGTCCAGCAGCTCGCCGTAGATGTCGAGCTGGAGCTGGTCGTAGGCCCCGTTGCCGATGCGGACGGGCCGCGAGCCGCGATAGCCGTCCAGGTGGTCCAGCGTCTCCTCAGTCAGCGCACGCCGCCCGTCGATGCCGTACATGATCTGCAGCGGACGGCCGTGCTCGCCCTCGTCCTTGCACAGCCCGCTCAGAAAGTCCATGAAGGCGCGCGCCTCCTCGGTGAAGCCGATGCGCAGCAGGCCGTAGAGCGTGAAGGCGGCGTCGCGGATCCAGGTGTAGCGGTAGTCCCAGTTGCGCTCCCCGCCGATGCCTTCGGGCAGGCTGCACGTGGGCGCGGCCACGATGGCGCCGGTGGGCTCGTAGGTGAGCAGCTTGAGCGCCAGCGCCGACCGGTGGACGGCCTCGCGCCAGCGCCCGGCGTAGGTGCACTGCGACAGCCAGTCGCGCCAGTAGTGGACCGCCTCGCGGAAGGCGGCCTCGGCCTCTTCCTCGGACAGCGACGGCCCGCAGGCGGCCCCCGCAGGCTGCTCGCGCAGGATGAAGGTGGTGCTCTCGTTCTCCGCCAGCGTGAAGTGGGCCGCCACGCCCGCCCCCTCGCGCTCCAGCGGCACCTCGGCGGCGAGGCCCAGGCTGAGGGCGTCCGCATGGAAACAGGCCCCCGCCTCGCTCAGCGCGACCTCGTGGTCGGTGCGGGCGTAGTCGAACGCCGGGACGCACGCCATCCGGAAGGGTACGGTGCCACGCACGGACCGCACGGTGCGGATGATCTGCCGTCGCTCCCCGGCGGCGTCTCCCACCGGCATGAAGTCCACCACCTCGCCCACGCCGTCCTCGGACAGAAAGCGCGTCACCAGCACGTTCGTCTCCGGCCAGTAGAACTGCTTGCTCGTCGCCCCGTCCGTCGTCGGAGCGATCTGGAAATGGCCGCCCTGCTCGGCGTCCAGGATGCGGGCGAAGACGCTCGGCGCGTCAAAGCGGGGCAGGCAGCACCAGTCGATCGACCCGTCCTTGCCGACGAGCGCGACGGTGTGCATGTCGCCGATGATGCCGTAGTCCTCGATGGGCTGATAGGCGTCGTCCTGAGTGAGCGGGGCGTCGAGCGTAGCAGGGGATTCCATCGGGTCTCGGAGGGGATACGGTTCAGCAGAAAACGAACAGGGGCGGGCGGTGCGATCACGGCCGCGTCCGGACGTCACGCCCCGAGCCGCGTGCGCAGGTGATCGGCCACGCGCAGCGCATTGGCGATGATGGTGAGCGCCGGGTTGACGCCCGTGTTCGACCGGAAGAAGCTGCCGTCCACGACGTAGAGGTTGTCCAGGTCGTGCGCCTTGCAGGTCGTGTCGAGCACGGACGAGGCGGGGTCGGTGCCGAAGCGGCAGGTGCCGACCTGGTGCGCCACGCCGGCCAGCGGAATCTTCTTACCCAGGTAGTAGCTGCACGGGATGAGCCGCTTGCGGCATCCGATGTCGTCCAGCAGCCCTTTCAACTTCGCGATGAGGCGCTCGTGGGCCTCCACGTTGTTGGGCGTGTAGTGGAGGCGGATGGTGCCATCGCCGTCCACGGTCACGCGGTTGTCGGGGTCGGGCAGGTCCTCGGTGGTGAGCCACAGGTCCAGGGCGTGGTCGGCCATGAGGTCGAGCGCCATGTCCGGCACGAGGCGCGGGGCCTCGGTGGCGAGCTGGGTGGCGTTGCTCTTGCCGAGCGTCTGGATGTGGCCGAGGGGGAAGTCGGTGTCTGCCGCGCCGAAGTAGAAATCGTTGAGGCCGAGGGTCTTCTGGAAGAGCGTCGGGTTGGGCGCTTTGGAAAGGGCGATGAAGGCCGAGTTGTTGTGCGCCATGTAGTTGCGCCCCACCTGGCCGGAGCTGTTGGCGAGGCCGTCCGGATGCTTTTCGCTGGCCGAGCGCAGCAGCAGCGCCGCCGAGTTGATGGCCCCGCACGCGACGACGACGAGGTCGCCCCGGTAGGTCTCAGTCGCGCCGTTTCGCTCGGCGACGACCTCAGTGACTTCGCGACCCGAGGCGTCCGTGCCGAGGCGGGTGACCATCGCGCCCGTGCGCAGCGTCACGTTGTCGTAGTCGAGGGCCGGGCGGACGCAGATCGTCTCGGCGTCCGACTTGTAGCCCGCCAGGTCGGGAAAGCCGTCGAAGGCCTCGATGCCGGTGCGTTCGTAGAGTTCGCGCAGGAGGAACGGGCCGTCGGGGTCGTGCGCCTCGTTCAGCGTCACGCCCATCGGCAGCGGGAACGGCGTCAGGCCGATCCGCTCCAGGTCGGCCTCCAGCCGGGCGATGCGGTCGTCGTGCGGCACCGGCGGGTGCGGGAAGGGCGTGCTGCGCGGCGGCTCCGTCGGGTCGATGTCGGCGGCGCCGTGCACGTGGTAGAGCGCTTCGGCCGCGGCGTAGTACGGCTCCAGGTCGTCGTAGGCGATGGGCCAGGCGGGCGAGACGCCGTCGACGTGCGGCACCGCGCCGAAGTCCTCGGCCCGCATCCGCATCAGCACGGCGCCGTACACCTTCGTGTTGCCGCCTACGTTGTAGTACGTGCTCGGCGTGAAGGGCTCGCCGTCTTTGTCGCGCCACGTCTCCGTCGCCTTGTACTTGCCGTCCACGAACAGCGCCTCCGGGTCCCAGTTGTCGGCCTCGCGCGGCAAGAACTCGCCGCGCTCCAGCAGCAGGATGGTCTTCCCCGTCGGGGCCAGGGCATGGGCGAGCGTGCCGCCTCCGGCGCCGCTGCCGATGATGATGACGTCGTAGTGCTGAGCCATGGATTCGGGGTGCTTTCGGGAAACAGGCGCGTCGTCTGGTGAGGGCGCTCGGGATCGGATTAGTTACAGCGCGATCCGGTCCACATCTCACGGATCGTCTGCCGGCACGGCCCGCTCCGGCTCGCCAGCGCGGCCAGCAGGAGGGCCAGCACCGGATAGACGGCTGAGAGCTGGTAGAGGCGGGCGAAGGAGAACAGGTCGCGCAGGGGGCCGAAGACGAACGAGCCCGCGCCCACGCCCACCATCAGCGCGGCGATCATCATGGACGAGGCCCAGGCCACGTGCTCCGGAAAGGCGCGTGAGATGAGGGTGATGGTGAGCGGAAAGAAGGCCGAGCAGCCCAGCCCCGCCAGCCCGAACAGGGCGATGCCGGACGCCGCCCCTTCGGCCAGCGGCAGCAGCAGGAAGGCCGCCACCATGAGGCCCGGCAGGACGAGCCAGATCACCTTGGCCTCTACGTGCGCCACCAGCGCCGAGACGAGCAGGCGCCCGCCCACGAGCGCGCCCCAGAAGACCGAGAGCGCCACGCCCGCCGTCGCCTCGGGCACGCCGACGCCGTCGTGCAGGTAGAGCACGGCCCAGTTGCTGAAGGTGCCCTCGGCGAAGGCATAGAGCACGGCGATGGCGACGAACAGCCAGAAGAGCCCCCGGCCCACCGGGCGGCCTGCCCCCGCGTCCTCGTCGTCTTCGTCTTCGGCGCCCGGCAGCGCTGTGAGCCCCACGCCCAGCGTCGCGACGACGCAGAGCGCCAGCAGGAGCAGCGGAAAGCCGACCCACCGCTCCGCCGAGATGAAGGGGGCCACGATGAGCGGCCCGACGGCCAGCCCCAATCCCAGCGCCGTGTGCACGGCGACGACGGCAGTGTCGCGGTGCTCGGGGAAGAACTGGGGCGGCATGCTGTTGAGCGGCGCCCCGCTCAGGCCAAAGCCCAGTCCCATCGCCGCTGTGCCCACCATCACGGCCCCGAAGGCCAGCTCCGGCCCGACGGCGACGCTGCTCGCCAGCAGCAGCTGCGACAGGGCGTTCGCCGCGAGCGCGAGGACGAGCAGCCGCTTCAGCCCGATCTTCTCCGCCAGCGTCCCCCCGCCGATGGAACCGGCCACGGCCAGGGCCACCTGCGGCAAGAAGATGGCGCCGTACTGCGCATCGGTGAAGCCGAGCGCCGTCTTCAGGATGGTGCCGCTGGCCGGGAAGCTGACCATCGCCAGCCCCTGGAGCAGCGCCGCCACGTATACCAGGCCAATGGCGAGCCAGGACGAGGAGATCGTCTGTGAGAGCGTATCGGGCTGTTGCATATCGTGGCGTCTGGAAAGCAGAGAAACGGGGTGAGCGAAGACGGCGCGCTACTCGGTCAGCAGCAGCGCGTGGCCGGTCGGGTCGCGCACCATCAGGCCACGCCGATAGCCGAGGGCGTCGTCCGGCAGGTCCTGCACGCCGGGCGAGACGAGCGGGGCGCCGTCGGCCTCCATTGCCGCCGCCCGCGCGTCCAGGCCGGGCGTGCGCAGGCGGACGTGCCAGTGCCAGAGGTCGTTGGCGCGCGTGTCCTCCGGCATCGGGCGTCCCGTCGCCGGGGCGAGGTAGTCCAGAAACTCGACGGAGGGGCCGCCCCCTGGCGGCTGCATGCGCGTGATGCGCACCTTCGCGCCGAAGACGCTGTTCAGCCGCTCCTGCTCGGGCCCGTAGTTGAGGCTGCGCCCCGCCACCGTAAAGCCCAGCGCGTCCCGGTAGAAGGCCTCGCTCGCCTCCGTGTCCGCCACGACGATAGCGGTGTGGTCGATGCCCAGAAACAGGCGGTCCGTCGGGCGGTGCCACCGGGCGGCGCCCTTGTCGGGCGGAAAGGCCAGCAGTTCGAGCACGTGGCCATCCGGATCTTCGAAGTAGAAGGCCTCGATGCCGCCCGCCGCCGGGTTCCAGTCCGGCAGCGTCTGCGGGCCGGGCGAGACGTGCGCCACGTCGTGCCGCCGCAGGTGCGCGTAGGCGGAGTCCATGTCGCTCACGATGATGGCGATGTGCTGGAAGGCGTGGTCCGTGCTGCGCCGATCCGCCGGGACGGGCCGCCCGGTGCTCGGGGCGACGAACTCGGTCAGCTCGACCCGCTCGTCGCCGAGGCGCAGCGTCTGCACGCGCATGCGCAACCCGAAGACGCCCATCAGTCGGTCGTGC
>JAAAOL010000254.1 GCA_009908885.1 Bacteroidota bacterium
AGGTATGCTAAACCGTTACCTATGTTGCCGGTCTATTCTGTTACCTATGTACCCGGTTAGTACCCCCTCGACAATCGACCCTCGACCCTCGACCTTCGACCCTCGACCCTCGACCTTCGACAATCGCCCCCCACACTATGCACGTCCTCGGCATCGACATCGGCGGCTCCGGCATGAAGGCCGCGCCCGTAGACCTGACGACCGGCACCCTGCTGTCCGACCGCCACCGCATCCCCACACCGCAGCCGCCCCGGCCCGACAGCATGACCGAGGTGGTCGGTCAGCTCACGCAGCACTTCGACTGGGACGGCCCCGTGGGCGTGTGCTTTCCGGCGCGCATCAAGAAAGGCGTGGCGAGGACAGCGGCCAACATCTCGGACGACTGGATCGGCGTCAACCTGGAGGAACGGTTCAGCACAGCCTCGGGCTGTCCGGTGACGGTGCTCAACGACGCGGACGCGGCGGGCGTGGCCGAGATGGAGTACGGCGCCGGACAGGGGCGGCGGGACCTGGTGCTGATGCTCACCTTTGGCACGGGCATCGGCTCGGCGCTGTTCTGGGACGAGGAGTTGATCCCGAACACCGAGCTGGGCCACCTGCGTTTCACGGACGACCGCACCGCCGAGGAGTTCGCGTCCGACCGCATCCGCGAGGCGGAGGACCTGGCGTGGGACGTGTGGGGCCAGCGCGTGCGGCGCGTGCTCCAGTACCTCGACTTCCTGCTGACGCCCGACCTCATCATCATCGGCGGGGGTGTGAGTCGCCCACACCGCTACGAACGCTTCGCGCCAGAACTCACAGACCTCGACACCGAGATCGTCCCCGCCGAGCTGGAGAACGAGGCCGGCATCATCGGCGCCGCCTACGCCGCTGTGCACTCCGCGATGGCCGGGAAAGGACGGTGATACCAACCTCGCTTGACGGAGTTGGGGGTGGAAGCCTGGACGTGCGAATGGGTGGATGGGCAACCGGGGGAAGCCGTTTACCGCTCTCAGCTATCGACCCTCGCACGCGTCGCGCGAAGGACGCAGCACCTCCGGCCTCGTGTGGTCACGTCGTGCCGCGACGGTACAGCCGGTTTCGATATTACGCATCCCCGCCGCTGGAGCCGCGCTGCATGGTGGGCACATCGTCCTCCACGTCCCAGAAGCGAGCGAGGCGCTGGATGAAGGCGATCTCGCCAGGAGCCAGTACGCCGTCGGAGGTGGCCAGCGTGGCCATGTCGTTCAACACCTCGACGCGGCGCTGGGAGTGCAGCGACTCCTTCAGCGAGGCGATGCTCATGTCCAGCATGTCGCGGCCGTAGGTGCCCATATAGGTCAGCATGACCTCGTTGAGGATTTTGTCGATGCGGGTCGAGGGCGCCTTGGGCCGCCACGCGTGGAGACGCTCCGAGATGGTCGAGCGCTCCACCGGGTCCAGATGGTCGTCCGTGGCGTGGGCGAGGAACAGGTACAGGAGCGCCAGGTCGTGCAGCGTCCCCCAGTCCTCCGGGCCGGTCGTAACAGGCATGAGCGAAGCGCGAATGGTGAGCGGCAGGTCGGCTGGCGGTGTGTAAAATACGATGGTACAATGTAACAGGTACCGCGACCGTCCGAAACCCACGGGCATGTAACATTCACGAAGAGACGCCTGCTTTCAATCGGAGACGGGCTGTCGTAGTTTTTTCCGAGACGTTGCCCACTGCCTACCCAGCTTTGCCCTATGGCCTCCGACCTTCGCCGCCGCCTCACGGCCCTCACGCAGCAGGACACGCCCGACCCCGATGCTGCCCGCGCTGCGTTCGCCGATCTCCTCGACGCGCTGAACGCCGGTCAGGTGCGGGCCGCCTCGCGCCAGGACGACGGGACGTGGACGGCGCATGCGTGGGTCAAGGAGGGCATCCTGCTCGGCTTCCGGCTGGGGCAGCTCACGGACTACTCGACGCCCGCCTTTCCGTTCTTCGACAAAGACACGTACCCGCTCAAGCCGCTCACACCGTCCGACGACGTGCGCGTGGTACCGGGCGGCTCCGCCATCCGCACCGGGGCGTACGTGGCGCCGAGCGTCGTCTGCATGCCGCCGATGTACATCAACGTGGGCGCGTACGTGGATGCGGGCACGATGGTCGACTCGCACGCGCTCGTCGGCAGTTGTGCCCAGATCGGCCAGCGCGTGCACCTGTCGGCGGCGGCGCAGATCGGCGGGGTGCTGGAGCCGGTGGGCGCGCGGCCCGTCATCATCGAGGACGACGTGTTCGTGGGCGGCGGCTGCGGCGTCTACGAGGGCTGCCTCGTGCGGACGGGCGCGGTCCTGGCCCCGGGCGTCCAGCTCACGGGCTCGACGCGCCTCTACGACCTCGTCCATGAGCGCATCCTCACGCCTACGGAGGGAGCTCCGCTCGACGTGCCGGAGCGCGCCGTCGTGGTCCCCGGCACGCGGCCCATTACCTCTGGCTTCGGCGCCGAGCACGGCCTGTCGCTCTACGCGCCCGTCATCGTCAAGTACCGCGACGCCCAGACGGACGCCGCTACCACGCTGGAGGACGCGCTGCGGTGAGGGGCGAAGGGCGAGGGACGAGGGTCGAAG
>JAAAOL010000116.1 GCA_009908885.1 Bacteroidota bacterium
ACGTGTCAGCGGCCTCGCCCGCGGGACGGCTGGCGCGCCAGACGATCTGCTTCGAGTCCGGCGAGAAGAACGCCCCGCCGTCGTAGCCCAACTCATCCGTGAGTTGCAGCAGGTCGCCCGTCTCCAGGTCGTAGCGCCATAGGTCGAGGTCGCCCGAGCGGGTGGAGGTGAAGACGACGTAGCGGCCATCGGGCGAGACGGTCGGCTCGGCGTCGTAGCCGTCGCTGCCGATGAGGCGCTCCGTGGTGCTGCCGGTGGAATCGGTCACGTAGATGTCGTAGCTGTCGTAGATGGCCCACACGTAGCGCCCCTGCGCGAACATCGGCGCCTCCGGACAGTCGGGGTCGGCGGCGTGGGTGGAGGCGTAGAGGATGCGCCCGTCCGGCAGGAAGTAGCTGCACGTCGTCCGCCCCTGCCCCGTCGAGACCTGGCGGTAGCGCGTGCTGTCGTCCAGCATCGAGCCGTCCGCGTTCATCACGTAGATCTGGTCGCAGCCCTGGTCGTTGATCTGGCCCCAGTCGCTCTGGAAGACGAGCTGGTCGTCGTCGAAGCTCCAGTACGCCTCCGCGTTGTTGCCGCCGAAGGTGAGCTGGCGGATGTTGCGCAGGTGCACCTCGCCCGCGAAGCGCAGCGAGTCCGTCGCAGGGTCGTAGGGGGTCGCGTCCGCCTCGGAGGCATCAGACGACTGCGTGGCGGGTGCGTCGGTGCAGGCGAAAAGACCGAGAAGACACAAAAGACCACCGGCGTAGAGGGCGCTGGTCCAGAGACGGCGGGAGAACATATCGCGGCTGTCGAGTATGATTCGTGGTTTGCGCGGCGCGAGGCGGTCGGACGACCCGCTACCGCACGCTCGGTGAACATACACAACGCACGAGACGACATTCCCCTCCGCAGAATCATAAAAACCCGACGAAAATGGCGTACGAAGTAACCGACTTTCAGCGCGACGTGTTGGAGGCGAGCCGGGAGACGCCCGTGCTCGTCGATTTCTGGGCGCCGTGGTGCGGCCCGTGCCGCGTCCTGGGCCCGACGCTGGAAAAGCTGGCCGCCGAGGCGGGCGACGCGTGGACGCTCGTCAAAGTCAACAGCGACCAGCACCAGGACCTGGCGCGACGCTACGGCGTGCGCGGCATCCCGAACGTGAAGCTGTTTTCCGACGGCGAGGTGATCGATGAGTTTACGGGGGCGCTGCCCGAGCATGCCGTCAAGCAGTGGCTGGAGAAGGCGCTGCCCAACGAGAACCGCCAGCGCATCGACCAGGCGCAAACGATGATCGAGGCGGGCGAGACGGACCAGGCGCGCGCCCTGCTGGAAGACGTGCTGGCCGCCGAGCCCAACACGCCGCAGGCCAAGATCCTGCTGGCCCAGCTCCTCGTGTTCGACGACCCCGAGCGCGCCGCCGCCCTGGCCGAGGGGGCCGCCTTCGCCGGGCCGCACTTCGTGCAGATCGAAGAGGCCGTGCAGACGCTCGCCCGCCTGATGCTGATAGACCCGGACGACCTGCCCGACGAGGACGGTAAGGACGGGTACGCCGCCGCCACCGAGGCGCTCCGGCAGCACGACGTCGACGGCGCGCTGGAGCACTTCATCGACGTCATCCGCACGAACCGCTACTACGACGAGGACGGCGCGCGCAAGGCCTGCATCGCCCTGTTCACGCTCCTCGGCCCGCAGCACGAAACCACCCGCCAGTACCGGCGCACGTTCGACATGGCGCTGTATTAGGGCCCGCCGCCCTTGCGTCCGGCGCCCACTGCTTCGTATCTATCTCGGACGTCACCGGGACCGGGCGAGACGAGGAACGTGGGACGGATAGCGGATCGGCACAGCATCACGGGAATCGGCCTGTTGCGATGGGCCGTGCTGGCGGCGCTCGCGGTCGGCGCGACGACATCTCTCGCCTACGGCCAGCCGCAGCAGATCCGCTTCGTCCCGATGGGCGGCGAGGCGCTGCAATTCAGCTTCTTCCGCGCCATCCATCAGGACCGGCAGGGCTTCCTCTGGTTCGGTACGGAGCGCGGCCTCTACCGCCACGACGGCTACCAGTTTACGGCCTTCCGGCACGACCCGGACGATCCGGCGTCGATCCCGAGCACCATTGCCTACGACCTCGCGGAGGAGCCGGACGGCACCCTCTGGATCGCCGCGGACCGCAAGGGGCTCATCCGGTACGACCCGCACGCGGATCGCTTCACGCCAATCCCACCGCCCGGCGGACAGCGCCTCCACCACGTCGCCGTCGATTCGAGCGGCACCGTATGGGCCGGGGCGTCCACCCGGGGACTGCTCGCGCTCGACGCGGCGGCCTCCCACCTGCGGCTGGCGACCGCCCGCCTGCCCGGTGCTGACACGCTGGTGGTGCGGGACCTGCACGTGGACGTGCACGGCACCCTCTGGATCAGCACGACGCAGGGGGTGCTTCGCCGCACGCCCGATGACGCCCTCGCCCGCGTCCGCCTCCCGGACGGCACCGCCGCGCCCCTCACCGCAGGCGCCCTCCGCAGCGATCATCGCGGCACACTCCACTTCGCGGCAGACGGTGTCCTCTACCGCCTCCCGCCCGGCGCCGACCGCCCGAGGCGGCTGCTCGACCCCGCCCAGCAGCGCCGCCTCGACCGACTCGGCACGTTGTCCCGCTGGCATCTCGACCGGCGCGGCGTCCTCTGGTGTACGATGCAGAAGACGCCGGGCCTCCACGCGCTCGACCTCCGCACCGGCCGGCTGACGACGTACCGCCACCGCCCCGGCGATTCGTTCAGCCTGCCGGACGACGACGTGCATCGCATCTTCGAAGACCGCTCCGGCGTGCTGTGGTTCGCCACGATGGCCGGCCTCCGCAAGGTGGTGCCGCGCTGGTCAGCCTTCCAGGTTCATCCCTTCCGCCCACGGCCGCCACCCCCGACGCTCGCGCTGCACGAGGATCGCTCCGGCACGCTACTGGCCGCCTCCTTCTGCGATGACCTGCTCCGCCTCGACGAAAGCCCCGATGCGACGCGCCCGCGCTGGACGCCCCTCGCGGACGCCTATCCTGCGCTGGACGCCGTCCTGCCGGAGTGCATCATGGCGATCTACGACGACGGGCGTGCGCTCTGGCTGGGCGGCTGGCGCTTCGGCGCGGAGACCGAGGGCGGCCTCTACCGCCTGAACCACCGCACCGGCGCGCTGACGCACTACCGGCCCGACCCGAACGACCCGCACAGCCTCAGCAGCGGATCGATACGGACGATCCTGGAGGACCGACGTGGACACCTCTGGATCGGCACGGAGAAGGGCCTCGACCGCTTCGACCCGGTCGCCGGACGCTTCGTGCACTACCGCCACGACCCGGACGACCCGCACAGCCTCAGCAGCAACGTCATCTGGGACCTGCTGGAGGACGACGACGGCGGCCTCTGGGTGGGCACCTACGGCGGCGGCCTCAATCGCCTCGACCCGGCCACCGGACGCTTCACGCAGTATCGCCACGACCCGAGCGATCCGCACAGCCTCAGCAGCCCCATCGTCACCACGCTGCACGCCTCCCGCCGCCAGTCCGGCATCCTGTGGGTGGGCACCTTCGATGGCGGCCTCAACCGGCTCGACGTCGACCAGGAACGCTTCGAGCGCCTTACGCAGCGCGACGGGCTCCCCAGCAACTACGTCAAGAGCCTCCTCGAAGACGACGCGGGCACGCTTTGGGTCGGGACGGATAACGGTCTCGCTCGCCTCGACCCGCGCACGTCGACCCTCCAGACGTACACCGAGGCCGACGGGCTGCCGCGCGACTTCAGCCTGGACGACGCCGTCCGCCGCCACGACGGGACGCTGGCGTTCGGTACGACGGGCGCCGTCCTGTTTCACCCCGACAGTGTGAGCGCCCGCACCTACGCGCCGCCGCTCGCGCTGACGGCCTTCCGCGTGTTCGACCGGGCGATGCCGCTGCCGACCGACGACCGCCCCGTGCGCCTGCCATGGCGCGATAATTTCTTCGCCTTCGAGTTCGCCGCGCTCGACTTCGCCGCCCCCGAGCGCATCCAGTACGCCTACCGCCTCGACGGCTTCGACGACGCCTGGATCGAAAGCGGGACGCGTCGCTACGCCGCCTACACCAACCTGGACCCCGGGCGCTACACCTTCCGCGTGCGCGCCACCAACAGCAACGGCGTGTGGAGCCCCCGCGAACTCGCCATCCCCCTCAATATCGTTCCGCCGTTCTGGATGACGACGTGGTTTCGCGTGCTGAGCGGCCTGGTGCTCCTGGGCGGCCTCGTGGGGGGCGTGCGCTACCTCTCCACGCGGGCGCTGCGCCGCCAGGTACGTCGGCTGGAGGTGCAGCAGCAGATCCAGCACGAGCGCGAGCGCATCTCCCGCGACCTGCACGATCACGTCGGCGCGCAGCTGTCCAACATCATCTCACTGGTGGAGCTGATCCACCTCAGCAAGCGCGGCGACGCGCCGGACCGCACGGATGACTACCTGGCCGCCCTCGACGGCGGTGCGCACCGCACGATGGCACAACTGCGCGAGACGATCTGGGCGCTAGAGAACGAGGCCATCCGCGCAGGCGACTTCGTGGACCGCGTGGCCCGCTTCGGCCGGGAGCAGACGGCCCACGCCCCTCCGACCATCGAGGCTACCCTCGACGGCGACGCGGCCCATCCCCTGACGCCGGTGCAGGCGCTCCATCTGTACCGCATCGCGCAGGAAGCCATCACCAACGCCCGCAAACACGCCGACGCGCGCCGCATCACCGTCACCCTCACGGCCCGCCCCGACGCGCCGCTCGCACTGACGATCCGGGACGACGGCACCTTTCAGGAGACGCCGGACGCTGCATGCGCCGAGGTCGCCCTCGACGGGCACGGGCTCCGCAACATGCAGCGCCGAGCCGAGGAACTGGATGGGCGCTTCACGCTGAGTCGCGCACCCGGGGGCGGCACGCAGGTCCGCGTTACGGTGCCCACGTAGCGTCCGGCGGCGCCCTCGAAAATACCCGCTTCCGGCGATTGCGTCTGGTCCCTGCCCTCGGCACTCTGTCTGAGCCACCAACCCCCTGCCTCATGCCCATTCCCGTTGCCCTCGTCGAGGACCACGCCACGCTGCGCCAGCGCTTCACCGAGCGGCTGGGCTTCTTTCCGGACGTCGAGCTGACGCTGGCCGTCGGCAGCGGCGAGGCCTTGCTCGACCGCCTCGGGACGCTGCCAGAGGCCCGCCGACCGCGCGTCGTGCTGATGGACATCGAGTTGCCGCAGATGTCCGGCATCGATGCGACGGCGCTGCTGAAACGGGACTATCCCGCGATCGACGTCATCATGCTGACCGTCTTCGAGCAGGAGGACAAGATCTTCCGGTCGATCCAGGCAGGCGCGGTAGGCTACCTGCTCAAAGACGCCTCGGCGGACCGCCTCGTGGCTGCGATTCTGGAGGTGGACCAGGGCGGCGCGCCGATGTCGGCCCCGGTGGCGCGCAAGCTGCTGCGCTACGTCCACGACCAGCCGCCGACGCCGGCCCCCGCCGACGACCCGCCGTTCGAACTCACGCCGCGCGAGACGGAGGTGCTGGAGCACATCGTCCAGGACGAAACCGAGCGCGAGATGGCCGAGGCGCTGCACATCAGCCCGCATACGGTGCGCACGCACGTCAAAAACATCTACAAGAAGCTGCACGTCCACTCGCGCGCTGCCGCCGTGCGCGTGGCGCTGGAGAACCGGTTGCTCTAACCGGGATGGTCGGAACGCACGTCCTTTCGAGATTGCGAAAATACCCGGATCCGGGGATGGCGCCTGGCGCAGACTCTCGCGATCTTGCCTGCACGGGTCCAGAGGACGCCTCTGGACTCGCCCCTCTCGCCCCCGATCACCACCTGCGCTTCGACCATGCGGCAGCTATCCCTGCTCCTCGCGATCACCGGCCTGCTCATGCTGTGCACCGGCTGCGACTCCGGCGGCGACGACGACGTCGGCCTGGAAGAAGGCACCCTCGTCGCAACCATCGACGGGACGTCCTTCGCGTCGACCGTCGCGACGGCGGTGCGGGTCCCCTTCGGCAACGGCCAGGAGGTCCTCACCCTCACCGCGACCGGCCAGGACCTGCCGCCGACCTCGCTTCAGATCTCCCTGACGGGATTCACCGACGACGCCTCGACGTATTCCGTGACCACCGACGGCAGCACGGCCACCGTCGGCATCCCGACCAGCACGGGCGCATCGACGGGTTACTCCACCGCCAACGCGGGCAGCAGCGGCTCGGTGACGATCGACGCCATCTCGGATGAAAGCGTCGAGGGCACCTTCCGCTTCACCGCCGTCAGTGCGGACGGGGCGGCCGTGGAGGTGACCGACGGCGCCTTCAACGTGCGTCTGCAGGAGACGGGATTGTAGAACTCACGCCACCGGAGGTGCATGTCCGCTTCCAGCGCGCCTTTGCGCATTGTCATGGTGCAGCCCCACGCTCCGGCGTGGCATCTGCGTGTCGTTTCCACTTCACCATGACCCGGCTCGACCATGTTCGCCATACGCACCGCCCTGACCGCCATGCTGCTCCTCGTCACCCTCGGAATTGCGCCTGCCTGCGATGCCGGAGGCGACGACGGCACGCTCGACCTGGAGACCGGCACGTTCGTCGCCACCGTCGACGGCGAAGCGTTCGACGCCGCCGTGACGGCCGCCACGCGCGGGCTCGTCATCAACGACCAGTACGACATCACCTTCCGGGGCGAGGACGAGGCCACCTTCGGCGACGACCCGCCGACCACGACGATCCACTTTACGCTTCTCGACGTCACAGACAACCCGGCGACGTACGACCTCACCCGCCTGAACACCGCCCGAATCACGATTCCCGACGGCGCCGACGCGACGACGACCTACACGGTGAGCGCCGATGGCGGCAGCGGCGCGGTCACCATCACCGCGATCTCGGACGAGGGCTTCGAAGGCACCTTCCAATTCACCGCCGTCGCCGACGATGGCGCGACCGTGGAAGTGACCGACGGCGCCTTCAACCTGCGCTACGACTCCACGATGTAATACCAAATCCGGCTGAACCATGGTGGTATGACGTAGCCCCACGAGGCCGGATTTGGGGTTGGACGGGTGTAGGTGTGGACGTATGGACGTGACGCTCCTCCACCCCTTCAACCTTTCGACCCTCCATACACCAACTCATTAACCGGAGTTGGTATAACCTGCACGCTCACCGCACCTCACCGCCCATGCGATTCCTGACGCTCCTCCTCCCGCTGCTGCTGCTCGGCAGCGATGCCCTCGCCCAGATCACCATCACCCGCAGCGACGTCGAGGCCCTGATCGGCGAGACCCGCACGCGTACGGACTACGCGGCGACCGGCCCCGGCGCGACCATCCAGGCGCTCATCGACGCGTCCGGCGCGAACCAGACCTGGGACTTCACGACGCTGGCCTACGACGCGGGGACGCCCGCGACGGAGACGTACACTACCAGCGCGCCCGATGGCGCCCCCGGCGCCGACGAGGCCCCGTTCAACACGGCCAGCCTCGTCTCGACCCAGGAGATCGGCGCAGACTCCGTCAACTACTCCTTCCTGGACCTCCGGAGCGACGGCGCCTACTTCCTGGGCTTCTCCTCCACCAGCAACGGCAGTGAGTCGGAGCGCGGCACGTACGATCAGGCCATCCGCAACTTCGCCCTGCCGCTCTCCTTCGGAACGGCGTGGACGTCGAGCGCGACGGTGACCGTCACGGCCGACGGGCAATCCTTCACGGTGCAGGAAGACCGCGACCTGGAGGCCGACGGCTACGGGACGATCGTGCTGCCGACCGGCTCGTTCGAGGTGCTGCGCGTGCGGCAGACGATCACGGCGACCGCGTCCGGGTTTACGACCACGCAGACCCTCTACACCTGGTACGACGCCAGCTTCGGAGCGCTCGCGAGTGTGATCGCCATCGAGGTGCCGGTGGTGGGCGTCACCTACACCGCCACCTATTCGGAAATCGACGGCGACCCCGGCGGCGGCACCACGCCGCCCGCGACCGCCCCGACCGGGCTCACTCCGGCAGACGGAGCGAGCGACCAGCCGACGGACCTCACCCTCGGATGGAACGGCGTCGCCGAGGCCACGAGCTACGACCTGCAGGTGGCCGATAACGCCAGCTTCTCGAAGGCGATGACGGTCCTGGTGGACGAGCAGGGGCTGACGGCCACCTCCTTCGCGGTCTCCGACCTCGCCGACGACGCGACCTACTACTGGCGCGTGCGGGGCCGCAACGACGGGGGAACGGGGCCCTGGGCCACACAGACCTTCACGACCGCATCGGCGACCGTCGACGCACCGGAAGCCGTGACGCTGAGCACCCCGCCCGACGGCGCCGCCGACGTGCCGACGACGCTGACGCTGGCCTGGCAGACAGCGGCGGACGCGGCGAGCTACCGGGTGCAGGTGGCGGAGACGGACGCCTTCGCAACGCCGACCGTCGACGATGCCGGCCTGACCACCACGTCGCTGGAGGTGGAAGGGCTGGCGACCGGCGCGACCTACTACTGGCGCGTGCGGGCCACCAATGCAGGCGGCGACGGACCGTGGTCGGCCGTGCGCAGCTTTACCACGGCGACCAACGTGAGCGTAGAGGACGGCGCCACCCTGCCGACGACGCCCCGCCTCTACGCCAACTACCCCAACCCGTTCAACCCGACGACGACGCTGCGCTTCGCCCTCCCGCAGGCAGGCCCGGTGACGCTGACCATCTACGACGCCACCGGCCGCCGCGTGGCCCAGCCCGTCAGCGGGACACTCCCGGCGGGCGTCCACACGGTGACCTTCGCCGCGCACGCCCTGCCGAGCGGCCTCTACCTGTACGCGTTGCGCACCGGGCAGGTATACCTGACGCGCACGATGGCTCTGTTGAAGTAGCGCCCGCGCGTCGGCGGCTGCGATCATCCCCGAACCATGCAAAACCATACGAAGACGCCCTGCTGTGATTCCGCACGGCAGGGCGTCTCGTAGTGCTCGCACCGCTGTGAGCGGATCAACCGGGCTTGATGATCATCTTCGGCGGCGTCGAGCCCTCGGCGTATCCGGCGGACCCCTTCCCGTCCGGTGTGCAATAGGCCGCGTAGACGACGGTCTTGTCGCCCGCCTGCCCGGACTGCGACGCGACGGTCTTGCTCAGCTGCCCACCCGCTGAGAGGGACGACGTATAGCCGGACTGATTGACAAAGAGGTCGTCTTCGGGAAACTGGAACTCCACGTCAGCGTCGTTGCAGTCCCAATTGATGACGTCTCCGGCCTGCACTTCGGGCGGATCGCTGCTGCCCGATGCGTCTTGCACCTTCCAAACTCCGTTGTCCAGGGTGATGTCCAGATTGTACGTAGCCATTGGCCTCCTAGGATGTGCGTGAAAGAGCGGACGCATCTAGCATACCATAGCGCGGGGTGCAAATCAATGCAGCCGACCGGCGCTGGCCCCATCATCGACCGGAAGCGCCGCTCCGCACGCCGTCATGAAGCCGTCGTCTGCTCCACGATCTCCTGATAGCGCGGGTCCGCTCGCAGGTCCTGGAAGCCCGGCTCGCGCTCGATGAAGAACAGCGGATAGCCCGCGTCGAGCGCCTGCTGAAGCACGTCGAGCGCCGCTTCTCGTCGGCCGATCTGTTCGTAGGCGTGGGCCACCGTGTACAGCACCGCGCCGTCGTCGGGATTGAACTCCAGGGCTCGGCGCGCGAACGGCAGCACCCGGTCGGCGTCGTGGCCGAGCATGGCGTGATAGCTCGCCAGTTCAGCGTGGAGGGCGCCGTCGTTCGGATTGGTGTTGGCGCGGTAGGCCTCCGCCAGGGTGATGGCCCGCCGGTAGCTCGAATCGGCAGCCTGCCGCTGGCCGGACCAGTAGTACGCCGCGCCCAGATAGCCCCACAGCGCGTACGCCTCGTCGTTCAGTGCCAGCGCACGTTCATAGAGGCGCGCGGCCTCGGCATAGTCATTGTCGTAGTACGTCAGCGTGGCCAGGTTCGAGAGCGCGCCATACGAGGGATCCAGCGCTACGGACCGCTCGAAGGCGCGTTGCGCCGCCTCGCGCTGCCCCGCATACTGATAGAGGGCACCGAGATTGTTGAGCAACCGTACGTTCTCGGGATCGTGCTCGACGGCCGTGCGCACGTGCTCGATGGCCGCGTCGATGCGGCCCTGGTAGAGCATCACGAGCCCGAGGTTGCCCCAGGCGTCAGCGTGCTCGGGATTTACCTCCAGCGCCCGGCGGTAGGTGGCGGCGGCCTCGTCGTAGGCGCCGCGTTCGGTCTGCACCCGTCCGAGGCGCACCAGACTCTCGGCCTGGTCGGGATGCGCTGCATCCAGCGCACTTCGCTGCACGGCCAGCGCCCGCCGGTGGAGCGAGTCGGCCAGGTCCGTGAAACCGACGCCCAGGCTGACGCGCCCCAGCACGTTCATCATCGTCGCGTGGGCGCGCGGCTGCTCTTCCAGGTCCGGCAGTTCGTCCAGCCCGGCGTCGACGAGGTCGCGCGCCGTGAAGGTAACGCCCTGCTCGTTCACCGGGTCGACCTCCGTCAGCATGGTCACGAGCGCGTCGAGCGCCGCGGTGGCCGTCTCGGCCTCCTGGTTGGCCCGTTCGGCTTCCTGCTGCGCGACGGACGCCTGCCACAGCGCCACTCCCGCCCCCCCGATCAGGGCGAGGGCGGTGATGCACGCGGCGAGCACCGGCACCTTGTGCCGCCGAATCAGCCGGGACGTGCGATACCAGAACGTGCTCGGCTGCGCCGTGACGGGACGGCCCTGGAGGTAGTTCTCGATGTCGGCCTTGAACTCGGCGGCCGTGGCGTAGCGCTGCTCGGGCTCCTTGCGGAGCGCCTTCATGGTGATGGCATCCAGGTCGCCCGAGAGGGTGCGCCGGAGTTGCTCCGGGGCCGTCGCACGCTGCTGGCTCACCGTCGCGGGCGTGATCGTCGCTCCTTCGTGCGTCCGCGTGCGGCTTGCGACGGTGCTGGGCCGGTCGGGCACGTGCTCGCAGATGGTGTCCTCGATGTCGGTGACGCGGCGGCTGTCGAAGCGATAGGGGCGATGGCCGGTGAGCAGTTCGTACAGGATGACGCCGAGGGCATACACGTCCGCCGCCGTCGTGATGCGGTCGCCCACCACCTGCTCGGGCGCGGCATACTCCGGCGTCAGGCGCCGACGCGTCGTCTGGGTGACCGTGAAGGTCGGTCCCGACTCCGGATCGAGCACCTTCGCGATGCCGAAGTCCAGCAGCTTCACCTGAGCGGGCTCCGACGCACGCTCTGCCGCGTCCGAGGCGGCCCCGTCCGTCACCAGCACGTTGCCGGGCTTCAGGTCGCGGTGGACGACCAGGTTCTGGTGGGCAAACTGGACGGCGTCGCACACCGTCTGAAAGAGCCGAAGGCGGTCCTCGATAGAGAGCCGGTGCGCGTCGCAGTACGCGTCGATGGGTTGCCCCTCGACGTACTCCATCACGAAGTACGGCAGCCCGTCGTCGGTCACGCCGCCATCGAACAGCTGGGCGATGTTGGGATGGTCCAGCGTGGCCAGGATCTGGCGCTCGTCGTGGAAGCGGCGCAGCACCTCGTCGGTGTCCATGCCGCGCTTGATGACCTTGAGCGCCACCCTGCGGTCGAAGGTGCCGTCGGCCCGCTCGGCCAGGTAGACGGCGCCCATGCCGCCGCGCCCGAGGGGCCGCACGACGCGGTAGGCGCCCACCGTTTGCCCGGTCGTGATGGGCGCCTCGGCCGCCTGCGCAGAGACCCACTCCAGCAACTGCTCGCCCGCGGGCGCGGGATCCTTCAGAAACCCCTCCGCGGCGACGTGGGCATCGGCCTCCAGCAGCGACTCGACCTCGCGCCGCACCTCATCGTCCGCGCAGGCAGCATCCAGAAAGGCCGGGCGCTCCTCGGGCGGCAGGTCGAGCGCCTCGCTGAGCACCGTCTCGATCCGGGACCACGTGTCGTCCGCCATACTGAAAGAGCCTCCGAGTCTCACGTCTGTTGCATGAGGCGACGCCGGACCCGCTGTGTGCCTGGGGGATAGCCGATAGCGAGATAGAAGATAACGGGCGCGCGGCACGGGCACAACGGACCGCTGGCCGCGCACCGGGCTGCTACTGCTCGGCGACGAGGACGCGCAACCGATCATCACCGCTGGCATCGGTCACGACGAGCAGGTAGCGGCGGCCGGGCAGCAGGTCGATGCGCGGGGCCGTATCGCCGCTGCCGCCCACCTCGTCGATGAAGAGCGTGTAGCTTCCCGGTTCCAGCCGCGCGTAGGGCGACAGCTCCGTAAAGGCCAGATCGTCCACCTCAGCTGCGTCGCCGCCGTCCGCGTCCGGGACGACCTCGGCGTCGAGCACGCCCGTCCGGGCGGCGGCGTGGAGCAGCCGCACGCTGGCCTGGCCGCCGGGCGGGGTGGTCTGCCGATCCGTCATGAGCAGCAGGGCCAGCGCGTTCGGCGTTCCGGCGACGACGGCGGTGTAGGCAGAGTCCGCCGCGAGCAGCACCTGCCGCGTCGCGGCGCCGCCCTCCTCGGCCCGCGCCTCCAGCAGCGTCGTCCCGGCCTCCACGGTCAGGTACGGTGAGACCTCGTCCGCACCGAGGCCGGTCAGCACGTCCAGGTTTTCGTAGATCTCCACGGCGGGCGACGCCGAAGCGTTGACAGCCCGCAGGCGCGCGGGCTCGTCCGTCCCGGTGCCGTCGCAGGCGGCGAGCCCCAGCAGGAGCCACAGCCCGATGCCCCATCGGGCGGCGCATAGGGTAGCACGGCGGAGGTGATGGTGGAAAGGCATGCCTCGGGGCGTCTCCTCTGCAGATAATTCTTGTTTTTCCTTGATAAAGATCGGATGATAGAGGGACGATATTAGCACACGCTGACGCGCACGTGCCAGCACGCCCTCTTGATCATCCTTCGCTCATACTAATCGTATCATGCTCCGCACACCGACCCTCTCGCTCCTGCCGCTGCTCGCGGCCCTCCTGCTCCTGACGACCGGCTGCACGCAGACTCGCGACCTCGCCTACGAACCGACGGGCGACGATGCAGCGACCTTCGACGAAGCTAACGCGGCGCTGCAGGGTCACCGCGTCGACATTACGCTCGACGACGGCCGTACGATGCCGTCCGTAGCCCTCGCCATCGCGCCGGACTCGACGGCGTGGATCGACCTGATGACGGACAACCTGCGCACGGCGCGCACGGAGGAGCTGCTGTCCATCTCCCACACGCAGACCGGGCGCGGCGCCATCCACGGGACCCTGTTCGGCGCGGGCGTGGGCACGCTTCTGGGCGTGGCGGCGGGCGTGGGCCTGCTGGGCCAGCAGAACGATGATGCCCTCCTCAGCGATGCCGGCTTCGTGTCCCGCTTCGCCGTCGGCGGCCTGCTGCTGGGCTCGGGCGTCGGCCTCGGCATCGGCACCTCGCGCGGGGCGCACGACCGCTACGTCTACCCGGACCTGCAGCTGAGCCAGGATCAGTAGCTCGGGATCTCCGGCAAGCGCGGTTTATACCGTTATCGCTTGGCGATGTCCGTATAATTCAGAACGTATTGCGTGATGCGTGAGGGTGCGCTGCTGGCGTGATGGCCCGTGCCTGTCATACCAACTCCGGGTAATGAGTTGGTGTATGGAGGTTTGAAAGTGTGAAAGGTTGGAGGAGCGTCACGTCCATACGTCCATACCTACGCACTTCCACCCCCCAAATCCGGCTTCGCGGGGCTACGTCATACCACAATGGTTCAGCCGGATTTGGTATCACGGACCACGCACCACGACAGGCGACACCAGGATCCGGACATCAACACGCTGAATCCGTATTAGGCGTCCTCCTCGACGAACTGGGCGAGCGCCTCGTCCAGGAACGCCGCCAGCGTCTTGCACGCCTCGTTCAGCGTCTTGCGGAAGTCCTCGTTCTCGTCGCCGAAGTGGCCCGTCACGACCTTGACGACGTGGCAGGGGACGCCGTGCGTGGCGGCGACGTAGGCCACGGCGTAGCCCGTCATGTCGCTCAGGTCGGCGATGCGCTGCCAGTACGAGCGCTCCTCCTGTCCGCTCACGGTGTGGTCCTGCGTGACGAGCGTGCCCGTGGGCAACTCCTTGAACGGCACCTCCAGCGGCATGCGCGGATAGGTGGGCGCGGCGAGTTCGATGCGGTCGCCCTCGAACACCTGATCCGCCGCGACGGGCGCGCCCACCTCCAGGTCTTCGTTCAGCGCCGTGCAGGTGCCGACGTGCAGCAGGCGCTCGGGACGGTGTTGCTGCAACAGCCGCTCGGTGCGCAGCGTCGCCTTGATCTTGCCCGTCCCGATGAGCGAGACGAGCACGTCGTCGTCGTGCAGCACGTCGCCTTCTTCCATGTCCTCGAACCTGCCGCGCTGGTACGTCGTCAGGAACGGATGCGCCTCCTCGCGCGTCGCGAATACGATGCCGATCATATAGGGGCCCCTCGGTGTCCTCGCTTGATTGGGAACTTAGCACGCGCCGACAGTTCACACCCACGCAGGCGCCGGTGGATGTCGGCTGCATCTACTATAGGTAATCGTTCTCTCTTCGAAAATCACCTGTCGGATGAAAATTCCGGAGATCTTGGAGCGCGCGACGGAGCCGCTCATCTCGTACGAAATCATTCCGCCCAAGCGAGGCGGCTCCATCGGCGAGGTCATGGCCGTCGTCGAGGAACTGATGCCCTTCGACCCGCCCTTCATCGACGTGACGAGCCACTCGGCGGAGGCGTACTACGAGGAGCAGCCGGACGGCACCTGGCGGCGTCACGTCAAGCGCAAACGTCCGGGCACGCTGGGCCTGTGCGCGGCCATCAAAGGGCGCTTCGGCATCGAGACGGTGCCGCACCTGCTCTGCACCGGCTTCACGCGCGAGGAGACCGAAGATGCCCTCATCGAACTCAACTACCTGGGCATCCACAACGTGATGGCGCTGCGCGGCGACGACGCCGACTTTCAGAAGCCCGTGCCGCCGGGCCGCTCGTGCAACACGTACGCGATCGACCTCGTCCGGCAGATCGACCAGATGAACCGGGGCAGCTACCTGGAGGACCTGATGGACGCCGCGCCGACGGACTTCTGCGTGGGCGTGGGCGGCTACCCGGAGAAGCACTTCGAGGCGCCCAACCTGACGTGGGACATCCTGCACCTGAAACGCAAGGTGGACGCCGGCGCCCACTTCGTGACCACGCAGATGTTCTTCGACAACGCGCACTACTTCGACTTTGTAGAGCGCTGCCGCGACGTGGGCATCGACGTGCCGATTATCCCGGGCCTCAAGATCCTGACGCGCAAGCGCCACCTGCAAACGCTGCCGAGCCGCTTCTTCGTGGAGATCCCCGAGGCGCTGGCCGCTGAGATCGAAGCCGCCAAGCCGGAGCACGTGGTCGACATCGGCATCGAGTGGGCCCGCGCGCAGACCGAGGAGCTGCTGGATGCGGGCGTGCCGTGCGTGCACTTTTACATCATGCAGCGCAGCGACGTCGTCACCCGCGTGGTGGAGCCGCTGCGGAAGATGGCGTAGGTTCGGGGTGGCTGGTCAGTAGTTGATGGTGGATGGTGAGTGGGAAAAC
>JAAAOL010000351.1 GCA_009908885.1 Bacteroidota bacterium
GAAGACCCCCTCGGGAAGGCGTTGGTACTGGACAACGACCCGGAGCGCAAGACGCTGACGGTGACGGGCGTGATGGCGAACGTGCCGGACCGCTCGCACCTCCAGTTCGACCTGCTCGGGTCCTACGTCTCCCACCTGCACCACAATTACGCCCCGCCCACGATCACCTCGTTTTACTGGCCCTTCGGGTGGACGTACGTGCGCGTGCCGGACGCCGCCGCGGCGCAGCAGATCGAGGCCGGGCTACCCGCCTTCGCCGAGCGACACCGGGGCGCCGAGCTGGCCCAGCAGTACACGCCGACGCTGGAGCGGCTGACCGACATTCACCTGCACACGCCCTACGCGAACAACCCGACGCCCAGCGGCACGGCCTCGACGGTCTACCTGTTCGGCTCGATCGCACTGTTCGTGCTGCTGCTGGCCTGCATCAACTTCATGAATCTGGCCACGGCGCGGAGCACGGAGCGCGCCAAGGAGGTCGGGGTGCGCAAGAGCATCGGCGCGGGGCGGCGGCAACTCATCGGACAGTTTCTGGGCGAGTCGGTCGTGCTGAGCGCCCTCGCCCTCGGGGTCGCCCTCGGCCTCACCGGGCTACTGTTGCCCGCCTTCAACGACCTGGCGGGCACCGCGATCACCCTCGACCTCGCCAGCAATGCGGGCGGCGCGCTGGTACTGCTGGGCATCATTCTGGTGACGGGCCTCGTGGCGGGCAGCTACCCGGCGCTGTTTCTGTCGTCGTTCGAGCCGTCGAAGGTGCTCAAGGGCAGCTTCAGCGGCGCGACGCGCGGGGCGGGCCTGCGCAAGGGGCTCGTGGTGGTGCAGTTCACCATCTCCATCGTGCTGATCGCAGGCACCGCCATCGCCTTCCAGCAGCTGCGCTACATGCAGACCGCCCGCCTCGGCTTCGACGAGGAGCGCGTGCTGTCGCTGCCCTTCGATGGCATCACGGTGGCGCCGGACGAGCAGGCCGAGTACGACAACACGCCGACGTCGGAGGCTGACTTCGAGACGCTGACGACCGAACTACTGCGCAGCCCACGTGTGGCGCAGGTCACCTCAGCCACGGTGCGGCCCGGCCTGGGCTACGGCGGCTACTACCAGTTCGAGGCCGAGGGCCTGCCGGACGGCCTCCCCGACGACGAGGGCGACCGCGACGTGTACGTCCAGAGCGTCGGCGACGGCTACTTCGAGATGTTCGACCTGGACCTGATTACAGGCCGCGCCTTTTCGTCGGATCGCCCCGCCGACGTGGGCGAGGTGGAGCGCATCCAGGTGAACGAGCGCACGATGACGCTGAAGCATACGGGCCGCGCGTTCGTCGTCAACGAGACGGCGCTGCGGCGCATCGGCTGGACGCCGCAGGAGGCGCTCGGCAAGCCCATCCGGGTCTACCTCACCGAGAACGGCATCAACTACCAGGACTACGCCGGGACCGTCGTCGGCGTGGTGGAGGACTATCACCAGACGTCGCTGCGCGCGCCCATCGAGCCGCAGGTCTTCATGCCGGCCCGGTCGCCCGCCGGGTTCTACATCAACCAGCGCCACCTGCTCGTCAAGGCCGCCGGGAACGACGTACAGGCGGCGGTCGCGGACGTGCGGAATGTGTGGAGCCAGCTCGGCCCGGAGCGCCCGTTCGACGTGACCTTCCTCGACGCCGCGCTCGACGCCCAGTACCGGCAAGAGCAGCGCCTGAGTCGCATCATGAGCGCGTTCGCGGGCCTGGCCATCCTGATCGCCTGCCTGGGCCTGTTCGGCCTGGCCGCCTTCACCGCCGAACGACGCACCAAGGAGATCGGCGTGCGCAAGGTGCTGGGCGCGTCGGCGATGGACATCGTCCGGCTGCTGTCGAAGGACTTCGTGGGGCTCGTGGCCATCGCCGCCGTCGTGGCGACGCCTATTGCGTGGGCCGCGATGCACCAGTGGCTGAGCGATTTCGCCTACCGCATCGACGTGGGCGTGCTCTCGTTCGTCGCGGCGGGGACCGTGGCGCTGGTCATCGCCCTGCTCACCGTGAGCGGCCAGGCCCTCCGCGCCGCCCGCAAAGACCCGGCGACCGCGCTGCGCTACGAATGACAATGCATAGCGCACAATGAACAATTATTAATTCCTCATTCCCATCTGCTCATTCCCGACCGCCATGCTCCGCAACTACCTGCGCACCGCCCTCCGTGGCGTCCGTCGCCATCCGGGCTACGCCGCCCTCAACGTCACCGGCCTCGCGCTGGGCTTCGGGGTCAGCCTCCTGCTGCTGACGCTGGCGTGGACCGTCGTCTCGTTCGACCGCTTCCACGACGACGCCGAGCACGTTCACCTCGCGGTGATCGACATGCAGGCGTGGTCGACCACCAGCACGTGGGCGCCGCTGAGCGAGGCGCTGGTGCAGGACGTCCCGGCGGTCGTGGCCAGCACGCGGCTGTACGATGAGCAACATCAGGTGCAGGCCGCCACGGCGGGCGCCGTCGAGGTGGCGGAGCGCCCGACCTTTCAGGAGACGATCACCTACACCGACCCGAGCTTCTTCGACGTCTTCTCGTTCGACCTCGTGCGGGGCGACCCAGCGACGG
>JAAAOL010000091.1 GCA_009908885.1 Bacteroidota bacterium
GATTCGGGGACCTGACCGCCTTACTGCTCATCACGACGTTACTGCTCTTGTTTCTGGGCACAGGCACCTACTCGCTGTGTCGCCCGGAAGATCGATACCTCACCCCTCGTACGGACTCGGCTTGACCTCTCGCGTCGAGGTCCTCCTCACCTCCGATCCGGCACGAACTCAGTACGCTCCTTCCGTATATTAACGTGTGTTCATGAGAGCCCCTACTGTCGCTCGTCAGACGACAGCACGCATCCCAACTGCGTTTGGCGAGTTTCGCGTCGCCTTTTTCGATAACACGATCGATGACAAGGAGCACCTTGCCTTCGTCTACGGCTCGATCGAAGGCGAGGAAGAACTCCTGGTGCGCATCCACTCTGAATGTTTTACCGGGGACGTCGTCGGCTCGCTGCGCTGCGATTGTGGCCAGCAACTGACTGCAGCCATGCGCCGCATCGCCGAGGAGGGAGCGGGCCTGGTCCTGTATCTTCGGCAGGAAGGACGTGGCATCGGCCTACTCGACAAGCTGAAAGCCTACAACCTGCAGGATGACGGCTATGACACGGTCGAAGCGAATGTGATGCTGGGGCACGAGCCGGATGAGCGCGATTACACCCTCGCGGCGCTCATGCTGGGGCACTTCGGCATACCTTCCGTGCGTCTGCTCACGAACAATCCCCACAAGGTCGAGCAATTGCAGGATCTGGGTGTGAAAGTGACCAGCCGCGTCCCCATTCAGCCGCAAATTCATGCTGAGAATGAGCGGTACCTGAAGACCAAGGCGCGACGAATGCGGCACCGCCTGCACGTAAACGGCAACGGCCGATCCACGACCGGCACGCCGCGTGGACGCCACGACGACGACTTCGCTGGGCTGCTGAATGAAATGGCGCAGCACCGACCGTCGGTCCAGCGCCCCTTCGTCACGCTGAGCTATGCGCAAAGTCTGGACGGCTCCATCGCAGCCCGGCCCGGTGCCCAACTGATGCTCAGCGGCGCCGAGTCTCTCGTTTTAACCCATAAGCTGCGGGATCTGCACGATGCCATCCTCGTCGGCATCGGGACGGTACTTTCGGATGATCCGCGCCTGACGGTGCGCCGCGTGAAGGGCGATGACCCCGTGCCCGTCGTGTTGGACACGCAGTTGCGGTTTCCGACCGATGCTCGGCTGTTGCATCGTCCAGGCCCGTCTCCGCTGATTGTTACCGGTCCGGCCATAGATTCAGAAAAACGCACCCACCTGGAGCAACGCGGCGCCACCGTGATACCTACCCGAGTCGGTGCGACGGGGTGTGTCGACCTGAACCCCGCGCTGGACGTGCTTCAGCATCGTGGTATTCGATCTGTGATGGTGGAGGGAGGGGCGGAAATCATCACGAGTTTCCTCCGCGCCCAGGCCGTCGATTATCTCGTCATGACCATCGCAAATCGCATCGTAGGCGGTCTTCGGGGCGTGCATCGCCTGCGCTCGAACGACGGTATGGACGAGTGCAGGACCACCACGACCGCCGCAGCCTTCCCTCGGCTCAAGCACATCGACAACCGCTGGTACGGAGACGACCTCATCATACAGGGCGTGCCCGTATGGGAGGACTCAGATGCACGCTGAACGGCAAATTGATGCATCCACAACGAATGCCTCCGTGTGGTTCACGGCTCCTCGCACCGTCGAGGTGAAAAAGCAGCCGGTGCCACAGCCGTCGGCGGACGAGGTGCTCGTGCGGTCCTCGTTGTCAGGGATCAGCGCGGGAACGGAAGGACTGATCTACCGGGGCGAGGCTCCGTCCAGTGCTGCCGCGGACGCCACGATCGAAGCCCTGAGCGGGACGTTGTCGTATCCACTCCGATACGGGTATTGCAGTGTCGGACAGATCGTCGATACGGGAGCGGCGGTGTCTTCGGACTGGCAGGGTCGGCGGGTATTCGCTTTTCATCCGCATGCGCGCTGGTACACGGCACGCCCAGATGACCTGATCCGCCTGCCCGATGGCATCTCCGATGAGGAGGCGATATTCCTGCCCTCGATGGAAACGGCCATCACCCTGGTCATGGACGCCCAGCCGATGATCGGCGCACGCGTCGCCGTCTTTGGACAGGGCATCATCGGTCTCCTCACGACCACCTTGTTGAGCACCTACCCGCTCGAACGCCTCGTCGCCATCGAGCCACGGGCCGACCGGCGTAAACGCGCGACTCGCCTGGGAGCCCACGGGGCCGAGTCTCCCGAATCACTCGAGGAGCGATCCGACCGTGAATCCCCGTTCGATCTGTGCATCGAGTGTAGTGGCGAACCTGCGGCGCTGAATCAGGCGATCCGGGTGTGCGGATTCGAGGGACGCATCGTCGTCGGCTCATGGTACGGGACGAAACCTGCAGCCCTGAACCTGGGAGGGCGATTTCACCGCCAGCGACTGCAACTCGTCAGTTCCCAGGTGAGCACGATTGCTTCTCGATTTCGCGGTCGGTGGTCGAAAGACCGGGTGCGCGAGCTCGCCCTCGATGCCATCGCACAGCACACGCCAGCAGATCTCATCACCCATCGCTATCCGGTAGAGGAGGCCGCCCAGGC
>JAAAOL010000494.1 GCA_009908885.1 Bacteroidota bacterium
TTTGGGTTTTGGGTTTTGGGTTTTGGGTTTTGGGTTTTGGGTTTTGGGTTTTGGGGTACCGCGTCACGGCGTCAGGGGAGTGCAGCCCGAACGCGGCGAGCGAACGTACTGTGCAGGTCTGCGAGCAACTCCATGCCAGCCTGAAGCCGCTCCCAGTCGACGTGCATGGCATAGCTGTGCCGTATAGTGCCGAAACCGTCGCAGTATGCGCAGGGACTCTTCGAGTTGCGGCGGGACGAGGACGGGCAGCGGAGGATGGGCAGGCTCGCAGAACAACCGAAAGAGGGCAGCATGCGACTGTGGCCCTTCAGGCACGGGGACGGCGTAGTGCTTGCAGAACCGCTTGAAGATATTTTCTATAGTATTGTGCGAGGAGAAGCGCCCCTGCAGCCCGGTCGTATACCGTCACGTCTGCATCGACCCTTCGCAGCAGTCCCTCGACGGCATCTACCGTCTCGTGCATATGGGACAATTCCAGTTCGACCTCCTCACCGAGCGAGGGCGGCATCATAGAGCACCTCTCCGGTTTGAGCGATATGATCTGTGAAGGGCGTGCGCGGCGTCAGGGGGACGACATCTACCGAGATGCCGAGGCGTTCCTCTAGCTGGCCAGCATACGCGAAGAGGTCCAGCCCGGAAATGTCTGTCGCCAGGTCTAGATCCTGGGCATTCGCGGGGTCACTCAGTGCAGAGCCGAACAGCAGCACGCGCGTTGCTCCATACGAGCGAGCTAACTCGACGGCCGTGCGCAAGGTCTCGGCAGTAATAGACATGGTTCGATCGCCGCTCGGTGAAAAATTACACCGTTAGCACGCTGGCGATGTGTTTCGCGTTTCCTGCCTATGCCGCCCGCAATGCCTCGATGGGCTCGACGCGGGCGGCGCGGCGGGCGGGGGCGAGGCCTGCGAGCAGGCTGACGAGCACGGCGACGCCCACGATGGCGAGCGACAGCCAGACGGGCGCCTGGAACAGATCGAACTGGGGCAGGCCGAGGCGCTGCACATACACGTCCACGCCGAACTGGATGAGGCTGGTGATGCCGCGCGCCAGCACGAGGCCCAGCACGCCGCCCAGCAGGCCCAGCGTCACGCTCTCGGCGATGAAGAGGCGTTGCAGGTCGCGCTCGTCGCCGCCGACGGCCTTCATCACGCCGATCTCGCGCCGTCGCTCCATCACGTTCATCATCATCGTGTTGGCGATGCCGAGGGTGGCCACCAGCAGGGCGATGAAGCCGATGATGCCGAAGGCCAGATCCATGATCAGAAACAGCCGCTCCAGCTGGCCGAACTGCTCGCGGAAGCTGGTCACGAACGCGCCCGTCTGCTCCACCTCGCGGCGCACGCGGTCGTAGGCGTCCGTGTCGGCGAGTTGGACGCGGGCGGCGGCGTAGCCGTCGGCGCTGCCGTCACGCAGCATCAGGTCGAGCGCGGAGAAGAAGGTGATCTTGCGCAGCTGCCGGGCGTAGTCGAGCGGCAGGACGACCCGCACGAAGCCGGAGACGGGCTGGTCGGCCTCGGGCAACAGCCCCGCCACGCGCACCCGGTTCTGGTGGTGGATGAGCGGCAGCGTCGTCATCCCCGCCGCGATGGCCGGGCCGAGCTGCATCATCCGCTGGACGTGCAGCGAAACCGTCTCTAGCGTGATCGTCTGCCCGATGAGGTCCGACGCGTCCTCCACCCCGAGGCGCTGCGCCATCGACGGGGCGATGAGGATGGACGTGTCCGTAGCAGCCGAGAAGAACGCGCCCTCGGTGGGCTGGTACGCCGCCAGCTGGCCGAAGACGGTCGGCACGGCCTCGGCCTGGACAGGGGCGCTCCGGCCGTTCGCTTTCAGCTTGGCGGGAAAGACGACCTCGGGATAGGCTGCCAGCACGCCGTCGATCTGCTCGATCTCGCGGAGCAGGCTGTCCGTCAGCGTGATCTTCGGGCGGTTGGCGTCGGTCGTGTCCGGCGTGGGGTCGGGCGGCATCAGCCCCATACGCCCAAAGATGGTGGGCGACGGCGTCACGCGGAGGGTGTTGTACAGCTCCAGCGCCTCGAACTCCTGCCGGGCGTTCTGTTGCAAGCCCGCCCCGTAGGCCAGGAGCGCCTGGAGCGCCGCCACGCCCACCATGATGCCGATGAGCGTCAGCAGACTGCGGGTCCGATTGCGCGTCAGGTTGTCGAGCGCGAGGCGAAGGAGGTCGGCGGGGCGCATGCGTCAGGTGGGGCTCGTGAGCGTCGGCAGGGCAACCGCAAGGGCACCGGGGTGTTTCAGGGAGGGGGCGGAGGTGGCGAGTCTTTCACGTAGGGGTCGTCGGCGCCTGGCCAAATAGAGGTGATAAATTCGCGGGGGATCGGTATACTACGATATGGTAGACGGGCTGTGATTCAGCCGTAATGTACTCTATCGACTGGGTTGACGTATCCCCCGTTCCTTTTCGTGATCCGCTTCGATATCAAGGAGTTAGCGCCTGCCCGGTAAGCGCGTTATGTCAACCGGGTTGATATACTCATAAGTTGATGTGCTACTGTCGCTACGCTCCCTCCGCACATCAACGGCGCGGCGGCTAC
>JAAAOL010000425.1 GCA_009908885.1 Bacteroidota bacterium
CGCAAGAACTCGCGCTTCTCGTGGCCAGGGGCGAACACCATGCCGTCGATCATATAAAGCCGCCCGGTCGACTGATCGTAGAAGGAATACGTCAGGAACGGCCCGCCCCCGTCGATGATGAGGTCCCCGTTTGGCGCCTCCCGGGCGATGATCCACAGCCCCCGTGACTCCAGGGCGTAGCGCCCCTCGAAATTGACTTCCTTCGTGTCGAGCGGGCGCCGATAGTCGATCATCACATGGTATCCTTCAATGCTGCCCTGCAGGTAGGCCTGTCCCAGCGAGTCGCGAGTGGCATAGACCCATTCGGGCGTCAGGGTGGAAGGATCGGCGTTTTCTTCGTAGTAGACGAAGAGGCTGCGCCACGTCTCCGGCAGGACGCGTCGGAGCCAGACGAAGTTGGTCGTGTCGAGCGCGATCTGGTAGTCGTGCTGCACGTTGACGGCGAAGTCGTGTGCCTCCATCAGCTGCTCTTCGAGGTCTTCCTGCCGTCCCCGCTCAAACATCTCCCGGTAAAGCCGCTCGCGCGTCACCACGTTGAAGGAGTCTACCAGCATCCCGCCGTCCTGCTCGATCTTCTGCGTCAGCGCCTCGGGCGTGGCGGCGGTCATGTAAAAGACCTGCTGCCGACGCCGCCACACGTCGTCCCGCCCGACGATCGCCGCGTTACCCTCTTGGATGGCCTCCTGCGCTTCGGGCGAGAAGACGGATCGGATCAGATTGGCCTCGTTCGTCGTGTCGGAGAGGGGTGCCACGATGACGAGGTTGTTGTACGTCTGTACGTCATCCCACTGCCGCTGAGACCCGATATTCACCTGCCGGATGTCGAAAGCAGGCTCCGGGGCGGGTAGCGTCGGGATCTCGCGAGTGATCTGCTCGCGCAGCGCTTCGCCCATCGCACCGTTCCAGCGGGTGGAGTCCATGACGATCGTGATGCGCCCTTCCTCGCCACGCGCCTCCGGGCGGAAGTCGGCATCGGGGTCGCAGCCCGTGAGGGGCAGGGTAAGCAGAATAGCGAAGACGAGAAGTCCGTAGAGACCGCGCCAGCGGCACGCGCCAGATGGGTCGATCATGTGGGTCGGCAGGGGAAGGCCAGCAATCTGTGGAAGAGGGAATGGTGCAACGAAGCGCGGCGATGCCTGTTGCGCGGTGGATCAAGAAGCGGTGGAGGGCAGGGGCGTCTCCGTCCCGTGTTTGAGTGTATGAGCGAACTCGCGGATCGCTGCGGCCCGTTCCTGATCGGTCAGCTCGTCGTCGTCCCAGAGGGCGGCTGCGCGATCGATCAGGGCCGAGCCGACGATGAAGCCATCCGTGTGGGCCGACAGGCGCATGGCGTCGTCGTGGGTGCGGATGCCGAAGCCGACGAGCAGCGGGTTCTGGGTCACCAGGCGACGCGCTCGCTGGAGGTAGGCCGTCACGGCGTCGACCGTGCCGAGTCCGGAGCCGGTGAGGCCCGTGACGGAGACGGCGTAGACGAACCCGGTCGCCGCTGCATCGATCCGGCGAATGCGCTCATCCGAGGAATTGGGGGCAATCAGGTGCACCAGATCGAGGTTGGCGGCCGCCGCTTCGTCGGCGATGAGGCCGGCCTCGTCCAGCGGGAGATCCGGCAGAATCAGGCCGTCTACTCCTGAAGAGCGAGCAGCGGTGCAAAAGTTGCTCACGCCGTACCGAAACACCGGATTCGCATAGCCCATGAGCAGCAGCGGCGTGTCGCTGTCCGCACGGAACGCCTCAGCGGTACGAAACGCGTCGTCCATGGTGACGCCGTGTCGCAGCGCGCGTTCGCTGGAGCGCTGGATCGGCAGTCCCTCGGCCAGCGGGTCGCTGAAGGGCATGCCGAGTTCGATGAAGTCGGCGCCCCCCGCATCGATGGCGTGGAGGATCGGGAGGGTGGCGTCAGGATGCGGAAAGCCGTTCGTCATGAACAGGCCCATCGCCGTGGCACCGCGGCTACGGAGCGACGTCAGGGTATCTCGGAGGCGAGACATGGTGGTACGGGCGACTGCAGCGCGTTCGTGGAGGTGGGGCTGAGGTGAGTATTGTGTCAGCGCAGATGCTTGGCGATCGTCGTCATGTCCTTGTCCCCGCGGCCCGAGCAGTTGATGACGATGACGGCCTCGTCGTCCATCTCGCGGGTGAGGCGGGGGAGCAGGGCGAAGGCGTGGGCCGTCTCCAGCGCGGGGATGATGCCTTCCGTGCGCGAGAGCAGTTGGACAGCCTCTAGCGCCTCAGCGTCGGTGGCGGCGTGGTAGGTGACGCGGCCGGTGTCTTTGAGGTAGGCGTGTTCGGGGCCGACGCCGGGATAGTCGAGCCCGGCGGAGATCGAGTGGGCGAGTTCGACCTGTCCGCCGTCGTCCTGCAGCAGGTAGCTCATCGCCCCGTGCAGGATGCCAGGCGTGCCCTTGGAGAGCGTAGCGGCGTGGCGTCCGTCGAGCCCTGCGCCGGCCGCTTCCACGCCGTACAGCCGCACGACGTCGTCGATGAACGGGAAAAAGATGCCCATCGCGTTGGAGCCGCCGCCCACGCAGGCGACGATGGCGTCGGGCACCTCG
>JAAAOL010000532.1 GCA_009908885.1 Bacteroidota bacterium
CAACTGGGTGCGCGGGCGGACGGGCCTGGCCGGCGACACCGCCGTCGGCATCTTCTTCGCCGTGTCGGTGGCACTGGGCGTGCTGTTTCTCTTCCTCAAGCGTGAGTACACCGCGGAGGCATTTACCTACCTGTTCGGCTCGATCCTGGCCGTCGGTTCCGTCGATCTGTGGCTGACGGGGGGCGTGACGCTCGCGGCGCTGCTCACCCTGCCGCGCCTGTGGGGCCGCTGGGCCTACGCCACTTTCGAGCGCGACCTCGCCCGCGCCGACCGGCTGCCGGTAGAGCGCGACGACTACCTGCTGTCCGTCCTGCTGGCCGTGACGGTCGTCGTGGCCGTCAAGGTCGTCGGCATCATCCTCGTGGCGGCCTTCCTCGTCATCCCGGCGGCGGCAGCGCGCCTGCTGACCACCACGTTCCGCGCCATGACCGTGCTGTCCGTGGGCGTCGGCATCGTGAGCGCCCTCGCGGGCCTCCTCGGCTCCTACGCGCTCGACGTGCCCAGCGGGGCGACCATCATCCTGGGGCAGGCGCTCGTCTTTTTCGGGGCGATGGGCCTGCGGCGTCGCGGATAAGCGCTGTGCTGCGTATCGTATGGTCGAGACTGTCAACTGCGCCAGCTACCACGACGCTATGCGCCCTCTCGTTACGTTGCTACTCCTGTTCGTGCTCGCCCTGGCACCGGCTCAGGCCCAGGACGCTGAACCCGCCGACACGACGACGGCTCCGGTCGAAGCCTCCGGCGACGAGGCCCTCGAAAGCCAGATGCAGGCCGTCTTCTCCAGCATCGACGATTTCCAGGACGTGCAGGTGGCCGTGCAAAACGGCGTCGTCCGCCTCACGGGTGAGGTGACTCGGGGCGAGATGGTGGACCGCGCCGAGGCGCTTGCCGCACGCTTCCCGGACGTGCTGTACGTGGACAACGATATCGATCAGGCCACCGATGTGGAAGCGCGCGTCACGCCGGCCATCGCGCGGATCCAGGAGTACTGGGACGACACGGTGGCGGCCCTGCCGGTCTTCGCCGTGGCGCTGCTCGTGCTGCTCGTCTTCTGGGGGCTGGCGCGGCTCATCGACCGCTGGCGGCTGCCCATCGGGCGGCTCGGCGTCACGCCGCTGGGGCAGAGCCTCGTGAACCGGTCGGTGCGGGCCGTCCTGCTGCTGATCGGCCTCGTGCTGGCGCTGGACGTCCTCGGCGTCACGGCGCTCGTCGGCGCGCTGCTGGGTACGGCGGGCGTCGTCGGCCTCGCCATCGGCTTCGCCTTCCAGGACATCGTCGAGAACTACCTCGCGGGCGTGCTCCTAAGTTTGCGGCGGCCCTTCGGCGTGGGCGACATGATCCGGATTCAGGGGCAGGAGGGCAAGGTGGTGCGCCTCACCTCGCGCGAGCTGGTGCTGATGACGCTGGAGGGCAACCACCTGCGCCTGCCCAACGCCACCGTGTTCAAAAATGACATCCTCAACTACACGCGCAACCCGCTGCGGCGCTTCGACTTCGTCGTCGGCGTCGGCGTGCAGGAAGACCTGGCCGACGTGATGCCGATCGGGCTCTCGACGCTCCGGGCGATGGCGGGCGTGCTGGACGATCCCGAGCCCTTCGCCCGCGTCGAGGGCTTCGGCGACTCCAGCATGACGGTGTGCTTCCACGGCTGGGTGGACCAGCGCGAGGTCGACTTCGCCAAGGTGCGCAGCGAGGCCATCCGCCTCGTCAAGGTGGCGCTGGACGACGCCGACGTCGACCTGCCGGAGCCCATCTACCGCGTGCTGACCGGACGCCTGCCAGAGCCCTCGCTCGAACCGGAAGAACCCGCCTCCCGCGAAACCCTCGACGTCTCGCCCGACACGGTGCTGGACGAGCAGGTGCAGGACGACCTCGCCGCCTCCGACGAGCGCAATCTGCTCGTGGATGAGGACGGTCGGTCAGGGAAGGGGGAGGAGTGACTGGGGGATGGGCGGCGGTGTGCTGTCTGCGGCAGCGATGGGTTAAGCTGCCATGTCGCGCACATGTAGAATCTCGCGCTGCCCCATCGAACGCACCGACCCCTTCTCTAGCGTGACGACGGCTACTGTCGCGCCTTCGCCCGTGACGAACTCTACTTCATAGGCCGCATCATCAGCATAGACGTGCACCACCACACCTACGTCGCCGCTCGTCAGACCGTGTTCGGGAAGGTCATGAGCCAACACGATGGTATCGAATTCCTCAATCATGGCTGTCTCGGATAAGCGGTAACGAATCGTGGGCGCTCATTGCGCTCGGCGATCCACACGGTCCGTATCTCAACGCGGGTACCCCGTGGCGTCTCTGGAATATCGTCGACAACGTGCTTTATGCCGTGTGGCGACGCGGCAACCTGCTGCACGTCATTCGCCCTCACCACCTCAATCAGATCTTGCTCGAGCCGATCGATCGTCGCCTCGCTGTAACCGTGGGCGCGGAAGAACCGCGCTTTGCTCCTGCCGACTGCATGGGTCTGCGACAGCAAATAGTCAATCAACTTCTCACGAGGCACGTAGGCCTCAGTTCGG
>JAAAOL010000009.1 GCA_009908885.1 Bacteroidota bacterium
GGAGTTGACGATCTCCACGTTGCCGTCCTGGTTCGGGTTGGGGTCCTCGCTGAAGAGGATGTCCCGCCCGCCCATCTGCATCTTGGGGCCGAAGTTGGACATGCTCACGCCCAGGTTCAGTCGCTCGAAGGGTGTCGTAAAGAGCGTGCCCACGTCGAAGGCCACGGTCGAGGCGCTGCTGTGCCAGATGCGCTCCTGGATGTACTTGAGCGAGCCGCCGATCGAGAAGCGGTCCGTCAGCGCGCGGGCGTAGGACATCTGGATAGCGAAGTCCTGCACCTTGAACTGCTCGCCCGTGCCTTCGGGCTGGTCGGCCGTGCGCACCTCCATGTCGCCGGAGTCCAGGTAGAGGATCGCCAGCGCCAGGGTGCCCAGGTTGCCCAGGTCCGTGCCGAAGGCGGCGAAGTTATAGTTGACGTCGGCCAGGTATTCCGTGTGCGCCAGCTGAACGGACGAGCCGCCCAGCCGGGCGAGGCCCGCCGGGTTCCAGTAGATAGCAGAGAGATCGCTGGCCTCAGCCACGTAGGAGCCGCCCAGCGCGATCGGGCGGGCACCGACGCCCAGCTTCAGGAACTGGGCCGCGCTCGTGCCCACCTTCGTGATCGTGCCCCGGTCGGGCGAGTCCTGCGCGCCGTCGGACTGGGCCCGGGCGGGCGTCGTTGCCACGACGGCGATCAGCAGAGCCAGGCTGCAGAGAAGTGCTTTCATCGGTCGAATAACCATCTGATTCCGTCGTTACAACTACTTAATCACTGCGAACTTGCCGATGTGGGTGCCCTCCGGCGACTCGACATGGAACAGGTACAGGCCGTACGCGATGTTCATGTTGTCCTTCGTGCGCAGGTCCCAGAAGGCCTTGCCGTCGTCCAGTGAGCTGTCGTGGCGGATCGTCTCCACCAGCTCGCCCGCCAGCGTGTAGATGCGGATGGTGCACTGCCGGGGCACGTTGGCGAAGTAGAGGCGCCGCTCGCCGCGCTCGGTCCGCGAGACGGGGTTGTTCGGCTCGAAGGGGGCAGCGACGACGTACGGGTTCGGGACCACGTAGATGTCGCTCAGCTCCTCGCTGGTGCGTACGGCGTCGGTCGTGGCCGCGCGGGTGCGGAACTCGAAGACGTCGTCCGTGCTGAAGGGCTTGTCGGTGCGCACGTAGAAGAGGTCGCCGTCGCCGGGGAGGGGGCCTTCTTCGTCGAAGCGCACCTCCCACGTGGCCGTGATCTCGCCGTCGATCTCTTCGATGAAGATGAGCGGTTCGTCCACGTCCCACGTGCCGTCCCGGTCGATGTCGGGCACGAACACGTCGATGGGCTGGTTGGCCCGCGTCAGGTTGATGACCTCGAAGGGGAGCGGCAGGCCCGTGTTGAAGCCCTCGGTGATGGGGCTGTTGGCGAAGCGGATTTCGTAGTCGGACGGCTGCGGGATGCGGCCCGGCCCGCTGGAGGCCACGCGCACCTCGTAGGGCAGGCCGCTGCCGCCCTCGATCCAGCCGGTCTCGTCCGTGTTGATCGCCAGCTCTTCGTCGTACAGGTAGACGTGGATGCCGTCGAAGACGAGGTTGCCCTCTTCGCCGTTCAGGCGCGTGCTCTGGTAGAGTGGGGCGTGCTTGAAGGTGGCCACCACCTCCTCGCCGCCGACGCCCGCCTCGGGCGAGACGATCACCGCGCCCAGTTCGGCATTCAGCTCGTAGTCCGAGCCTTCTTGCAGGGTCCGCCCGCTCGCCGTGCGCAGCGAGAAGGTCTCCGGCAGGATGTGGTCGTAGCCCAGCTGGGCCGTCTTGCCGATGGCCGGCGTCAGGGTCACCGTCACCGGCTCGTCGTTGATGACCGAATAGGTCAGGTCGCCGGCCACCTCGTCGAAGGCGATGCGATAGGGGGTGTCCTCCGGGACGGCCAGCTCATCGATGATCTCCAGGCGCACCTCGCCCGTGGCGTGGCCGCTCGTCTGCACGATGCCGTCCTCGTCGGCGAAGCCGGGCGGGACGTAGCCCGCCACGCGGGGGCGCGGCGTGGCGGAGACGGTGTTCACGTCGAAGACGTAGGTGTCCGTCGTCGGGTCGTAGGTGATGGTCTTGCTCGTCTCAGCGGGCGGGATGCCTCCGCTGAAGGCCTCGCCCAGATCGCTCGCGTCCCCGGCGAAGCCGCGGTCGTAGGCGGCCACCGTGTAGAAGTATTCCTGCCCGTTCATCACGTTGTTCGAGTCCACGTAGGTGTGGAACAGGCCGGTGTCGTCGCCCAGGTCGTAGGACACGCCGCGGCGCGGGAACGGGATGGGCGAGGGGCCCGTGATGCCGTTGTCGAGGTCGAACTTGGCCTCCACGCCCAGCTCGTTCGTCAGCGGCTCGAACAGGAAGGCCGTCCCGTTGATGTCGGTGATGGTTTGCTGGTCGCTGAACTCGTGATCCGTGGAGCGATAGATGACGTAGCCTTCGAAGTCCTGCTCGTTCGACAGGGGGTCCACCGAGGCCTCGGCCACGTTGTCCCAGTAGAGCGTCACCTTGCCGTCGCCCGGCACGGCGCGCACCGTCGGC
>JAAAOL010000328.1 GCA_009908885.1 Bacteroidota bacterium
ACAACGCGCTCGACATGGAGCTGTACCTCCGCATTGCGGACGAGCTGTACCTGAAGCGCCTCATCGTGGGCGGCTTCGACGGCGTCTATGAGATCGGCAAAGACTTCCGCAACGAGGGCCTGAGCCGCTTCCACAACCCGGAGTTCACCATGCTCGAACTCTACGTGGCCTACAAGGACTACCGGTGGATGATGGACCTGACCGAGGCCATGATCGAGCACGTCGCCACCACGCTGCACGGCACGCCGGAGGTGCAGGTGGGCGATGCGACCATCTCGTTCGCCCGTCCATGGCCGCGCATTCCGCTGTTTGAGGCCATCGCAGACGCGACCGGGCGCGACCTCTACGGCAAGCGCCGCGACGAGTTGGCCGCCGCCGCCGAAGACCTGGGCCTGGAGATCGACGAGACGATGGGCAGCGGCAAGCTGATCGACGAGATCTTCGGCGCGTTCGTGGAGCCCGACCTCATCCAGCCGACGTTCATCACGGACTACCCGGTGGAGCTGTCGCCCCTGGCGAAGCGGCACCGCGAGAAGGAGGGGCTGGTGGAGCGCTTCGAGGTCATCTGCAACGGGAAGGAGATCTGCAACGCCTTCTCCGAGCTGAACGACCCGCTGGACCAGCGCCAGCGCTTCGAGGAGCAGGCCCGCCTCGCCGCCGCGGGCGACGAAGAGGCCACGCGCGAGATCGACGAGGACTACCTGCGCGCCCTCGAATACGGCATGCCGCCCACCGCGGGCCTCGGCGTCGGCATCGACCGCCTCGCCATGCTGATGACCGACCAGGCCTCCATCCGCGACGTCATCCTGTTCCCGCTGCTCCGGCCGGAGTCGGACGGCGACGGTGCTGAGAATGGGGAGGAGTAGTGGATGGTGGGTAGTGAATAGTGGGTAGTTAATAGTGGGTGGTGGGTGTAAGGAGCACCGGTATCCACCTCCCACCACCTCCAGAGCGCCCATCTACTATCCGCCATCTACCATCCACTGACAACTATCCACCCCTAACACCGCCTTCCTCTTCCCGCCTCGCCCTTCCCCACCACCTTCTCCTACCCCCATGCGCCACGGGGCGACCAAGCACGACGTCGAGGTTCAGGACCGGGCCGGGTACTGGGAGCTGGTACGCGACAACGTGAACTTCCGGCGGCTCTGGGCGGGGCAGACCGTCTCGCTGCTGGGCGACTGGTTCAACACCATCGCGCTCTATACGCTCGTCTCGCAGCTTACCACCGGCGTGACGGGCAGCAGCGGTTCGCCGCTGGCGCTGGCGGGCGTCTTCCTGTTCAAGATGATCCCGTGGGCGCTGGCCTCGCCGCTGGCCGGGCTCATCGTGGACCGCTTCAACCGGCGCTGGCTGATGATCTGGTCCGACGTGGCGCGGGCCGTCGTGGTGACGGGCTTCCTCTTCATCGACGACCCGAGTGATCTGCCGCTGTGCTATGCGCTCATCACGGCGCAGGTGGTGCTCAGCTCCGTCTTCATCCCGGCCAAGAGCGCGTCGATCCCCAACATCACGGAGCCCCGCGAGCTGCTGACGGCCAACGCGCTCTCGTCCGCCACGTGGTCGTCCATGCTGGCCATCGGGGCGGCGCTCGGCGGCTTCGCGACGGCGTGGCTGGGCGTGCAGCCGGTCTTCGTGATCGACATCTTCACGTACCTCGTCTCGGCGGTGTTCATCTTCCGGGCGACGATCCCGCAGGACACGGCAGAGAGCACCGAGCCGCTGCTGCGGTCGGCCTACCGCGAGATCCTGGACGGCTGGCGACACCTGCGCACGCATCCGCGCGTCGGGCGCATCGCGCTGGCCAAGGCGACGTGGGCCATCGCGGGCGGGGCGTTCGTCTACATGCTCACGCTCCTGGGCGACCGCGTGACGGCCTCGGCGCTGGCGGCGGGCATCGGCATCCTGTTCATGGCGCGCGGCATCGGGACCGGCATCGGGCCGATCGTGGCGCGCAGCATCTTCCTGGACGAGGACCGCTGGCCGACGGTGCTGGGGGCGTGCATCGCGTTCAGCGGCGTCTGCTACGGCGTGGTGGGCTTCGTGCCGTGGATCCCGTGGAGCGACGCCGCCGTCAGCCTGCTCGTCGTCATCGCGCTGGTGGTGCTGGCCCACGCGGCGAGCGGCGCCAACTGGGTGCTGACGACCGTCCTCCTGCAGAAGCGCACCGAGGACCGCTACCGGGGCCGCGTCTTCGCGACGGAGTGGCTGCTGGTGATGAGCGCCGAGGCGGCCTCCATCCTGGTGGCGAGCCTGCTGCTGGAGGTCCGCTGGCTGGACCTGCGCACCGCGTTCCAGGTGTTCGCCGTGGTGCAGATCGTCTGCGGCGCGTTGTGGCTGCTCGTCGTGGTGCCGAAGGAGCGTGCAGCCGCCGTGGCCGAGGCCGAGCGATAGCGCCGTCTGCGGTCCGCGATCTGCATCCACGCGCACGCCGAGAACTTGGCGTTGTATTTGAGGCTTTAGTATGATCTAACACACGCCCCCGCCGCACGCAGTCGCCTGTCGCCCCCCCGATGGCCCGGACGGTCTGGAAACTCATCTCGCAATACGGTCTTGAGCCCTCGCCGCACCTGCCGGACGTGCGCGGGCTCGCGCTGGCCGAGGTGGATCGGGACGGCATTTTGCGCTATATCAACCGGCTGGGGCGCGAGCACTGGGAATGGAAGCGGGGAGAGCGGCTGCCCGTCACCATGCTGAGCGCGCTGCAGGCGCTGAGTGCGCTGGATGCGGTGCAGGAGGGCGCGGCGCAGGCCCTGCCGATGCAGAAAGGCGGCCTCGCGCTGGTGGGCGTGTCGCTGCGGCCCGAGTCGGGCTGGCTCATCGTCGGGCACCCGTCCCGGCGGCGGCTGCTGGCGCGCGCGTCTACATTTCGGTCCCTGATCGAGAAAGTGCCGGTACTCAAGCTGCGCATGCGCGGCGATGGCACCGTCGTCGAGGCCGGGAGCGAGGCCGAGCAGGTCACGGGCTATGCGGTCGACCAGATCACGGGGCGGCCCTTCTGGCTGGAGGTCGTCCACCCCGAGGACCGCTGGAAGCTGACCGAGGCCCTGCGGCGGGCCTGGGGCGGGCGCACGACGGCGGTGACGGTCCGATTTCTCTCGCCCCGTCAGGAGATCCGCCTGGCTGACCTGCACCTGCTGGCCCCGGAGCGCCGGGACACGGAAGAGCTCCGCCTGCTGGCGCTCGACGTGACCGAGCAGCACGACGTGGAGGCGGCGCTCCTGCAGAGCGAAGCGCTCTACCGCACCTTCCTCGAACAGAGCCCGATGGGCGTGCTGCACCTCGACAAGCGCGGCATCGTCACGTTCGAGAACCACCCGTTCCGGCAGATCGTGGGCGAGGCCGTCGAGGACGCCTGGATCGGACGCCGCATCGACCACATCGCCGGGCTGGACAGCGAGACGCGGAGCCTGCTGCGGCAGATGCTGGAGGACGGCACCCTCGTCCGCAGCGAACCGGCCACGTACCAGCGCCGCGGCGGCGAGCGCGACGAGCGCCACCTGCTGGTCCACGCCTCGCCCATCCGCCAGCCGGGTGACGTCATCGTGGGCGGCGTGGTGATGATCGAGGACGTGACCGAGCAGCGCCGCCGTGAGGAAGAGCTGAAGCTGCGCGACCGCTACGTACAGGCCGAGGCCGCGCTCCGTAAGGCGGTGCTGGCCGATCCCAACCTGAAGACGACCGCCTTCCTGCATCGTGCGGCCGCCATCCTGGGCACCACCACGCGGGCGGACCGGGTGCACCTGCTGACGCGGCAGGAGGTGAAGGGCCTCTGCACCACACAGGCCGTCTGGGCGCGAACGTCGCACGAACGGCCCCGCCCGCTCCAGCTCGACCCGGACCAGTACCCGTCGCTCCAGACCGGCATCGACCGGCACCGCAGCCTCTACCTGCACCGCGACCGCACGCGCAAGGCCGACCAGGACCTGCTCGACCTCACGGACGCCGCCGAGGCCATCTGGGCGCCCTTCTACAATGCTGACCAGGCCGCCGGGGTCGTCGTGCTCGAACGGACGGCGCTGCTCCCCGACGCGGGCACCCGCTTCTGGCCGCGCACCGAACTGCATCTCATCAATCAGCTCATCCGGCTCTTCGAGGCGCTGTGGGTCTGGGTGCAGGTCGGCCAGCGCTACCGCATGACCATCGCCACCATCGACGACTGCCTGTTCACCTTCGCCTGCGTCTCGGGCGGACGGCGTCGCTACCTGTTCATCACGCCCCAGGTGGAGCAGCTCACCGGCTACACCGCCGAGGCATTGCGTACGCCCGACGGCCTCGACTGGGTCGAACGCCTCGTCCACGAGGCCGACCGCGAGCAGGTTCGCGCGCACGAAGCTGCCCTCTGCCGGGGCGAGGAGAGCGCTGCCACCTTCCGCGTGGAGCACCGCGACGGGACGGTCCGCTGGCTGCGCGAGCACGGCCACCCGGTGCGCGACATGACCGGGCAGGTCAACGTCAGCGGCATCCTGATGGATGTGACCGAGCAGAAGGAGGCCGAGTCCATGCTGCGCCGCGCCAAGGAGGAGGCCGAGTCGCAGAACCGCCTCAAGAGCGCCTTCGTCGCCACCATGAGCCACGAGCTGCGCACGCCGCTGGGCGCCATCAACGGCTTCGCCGACCTGCTCTCGCACGAGCTGTCCGACTGGGAGGCGCAGTCCGGCCAGGAGCTGCCCGAGGAAGTTTACGAGTTCACGGAAGCCGTACAACAGAACGCACAGCGTCTCCTCGCCCTGGCCGACGACCTGTCGGTGCTGTCCAACCTGGAGCTGGGGGGCGTGCAGATCGAGAAGCGCGCCGTGCCGCTGCACGACCTGCTGCGCCAGGAGGCGGGCAAGATCGCCTTCACGCTCTCGGAGAAGAACGTGGACCTGCGGGCCGAACTGGACCCGAGCCACCCCCGCGTGCAGGGCGATCCCCACCGCGTGCAGCAGGTCCTGCGCCACCTGTTGCGCAACGCCGCCAAGTTCACCGACGAAGGCCTCGTCCAGATTCGCACGCAGCGCGCCAACGGCGAGGTGATGGTGGAGGTGGCCGACACGGGCGTCGGCATCGCGGAGGATCACCTGGAGGCCCTGTTCGAACCGTTCCGGCAGGAAGACAACCGCCTCAACCGCAAGTACGAAGGTACCGGCCTCGGCCTGGCCCTCGTGAAGCGCCTGCTGGACCTGATGGACGGACGCATTACAGTAGAGAGCGAGAAGGGACTCGGCTCCACGTTCCGGGTGTTTCTCCCGGCCGTCGCGGAAGAAGGGTAGCGCAAGGAAAAGAAGTGTGAGGGTTCTTATCCTTGACCTATCGTTTCTTGATATGACGAGGCGAGGAGTTGCATGCTGACGAGGCAAGACCTGCTCGACAATGTCGATGAGAAGCTACGGTCTGCCCAAATCCTCTATGATGCGGCGAGTTATGATAGCTCATTCTACCTGTGTGGCTACGCGGTCGAGCTTGCGCTAAAGGCGCGAATTGTCAAGCACCTGAAGTGGAAAGGCTTCCCAGAGAACAAGGGAGAAAATGCTGCATTTCGCGCGGTCGCGAAGCATGATTTGGACTATCTCCTCCGCTTCACGGGTATTGAGGCACAAATCAAGCCCGCGCTTGGTACAGAATGGACAACGATTCTCGAATGGAACGTGGAACTTCGGTACAAACACGGTCACACCACGGCGTCCAAGGCGAAAAGGATGCTAGAACATTCCCATGTCATCATCCAGGTGTTGAAAGGATGAAGGAACTAATCGAGAAGCTTAAAAGGGTGGAGCAGGAAATCGCGCTTGAGCGAGGTTCGTTTGTGCTATTTGGGCTCTTCAAACAAGCAGAAGGCTCGGGGAATTGGGACGTCGTGGTTGCTGCACCCTGGATTGATCCTGAGTCTGAGGATGTCACGCGGTATATATTTGGTAAGCTGGCCGATCTGCTAAGCGAAGACGAGGCGGTGTCGATCCGTGGAGTGTTTACCCTGGGCCCAGAGGAGGCTTTCGTCAGAGAGGTTGTAAACAATTATCCGACGAACAAGGAAGGCAATGCGCCCCGAAAGCAAATACAGCATTTTCGAGAGCAGAATATCGCAGGTGTGGATATCGAGGTGGCCTACGTGATAACTGCTTCCTCTGATATCATGGGTTTCTCTCCCTCCACGCGGTTTCCTGGCTACACCGTAGACTACACCTGGCGTAATTCAGACTAGAAGAAGCTTAGATTACGCCTCTTCCTCCCGCGCGGCGACGGCGTTCTCCAGCGCGATTTCCACGTTGCGGAGGAAGCCCTCGTACTTGGCGCGCTTGACGGGGCTCTTCTTGAACCGCTTGCGGAAGGCCTCCAGGTCCAGCTCGATCCACTCGCGCAGCTCGGTGTCCGTCACGCCCTCGCGCGGCAGGAACCGCGGCTCGTCCGTGGCGCGCTTGAATTTATTCCACGGGCACACGTCCTGGCAGATGTCGCAGCCGAAGATCCAGTTCTCGAAGTCGGGCTTGAGGCCCTCCGGCACGTCGTCGCCCCGGTGCTCGATGGTCCAGTAGGAGATGCAGCGGTTGGCGTCGACGGCGTAGGGCTGGTAGATGGCGTCGGTGGGGCAGGCGTCGATGCAGCGCGTGCAGGAGCCGCAGTAGTCGGACGTCGGATCGTCGGGTGGCAGCGGCACGTCCACGATCAGCTCGGCGATGAAGAAGAACGAGCCCATCTGCCGGTTGAGCAGGTTGGTGTGTTTGCCCATCCAGCCGAGGCCGCTCTTCTGCGCCCACACCTTGTCCAGCACCGGCGCGGAGTCCACGAAGACGCGCCCGCTGATGCCGCCCACGCGCTCGTCGAGCCAGTGGTAGAGTTCGTACAGCTTGTCCTTGAGGACGCCGTGGTAGTCGTCGCCCCAGGCGTAGCGGCTGATCTTGCCGATCTCGGGGTCGTCCGGAGGGTCGATGGGCTGATAGTACGTATGCAGCAGCGAGACGACGGTCTGCGCACCGGCGACGAGGCGGCGCGGGTCGACGCGCTTCTCGAAGTGATTCTCCATCCAGCCCATCGTGGCGTGGCGGCCCTCCGTGAGCCATTGCTCCAGGCGGCGGGCCTCATCGTCCAGCCGCTTCGCCTCGGCGATGCCGCACGCGTCGAAGCCGAGCCGCTGCGCCTCGTCCTTGAGGTCGCGCGCGACGCGTTCCTGGGCATGCTGATCGAAGCCGGGCATCGTCGGGGATGGGATGATGATGGAAGCCGTCGCTATCCGTTATGAACGGCGGTGCCGACCGGCGTGATCCAGCGGGCCGGGCGTGGGGGAATGCCTCACAGCGATATGGGGAGGCATCCGGCAGACAGCGACGCCCGGGGCGGCTAGGTTGTCTCCCGAGACGATGCTGCCCGACGGACCGGCCGCCCCACGCTGGTCCGGGGCCGGTGCGCGTCGCCCGCCATTTCATCGACAACCCCCAGAGGTGTGCGCCATGCAAGTAGTAGCCCAGATGACGGCCCGCGACGTCATGACCCGCGACGTGCTCACCGTACGATCAGACTGGTCCATCGATCGTCTGGCAGAGTTTCTGATTCAGAATGACATTTCGGGTGCGCCCGTGGTGGTGGACGGGGGCATGCTGGTGGGCGTCGTCTCGCTGAAGGACATCGTGCGGCACAACAGCCTGCCCGAGACGCGCTCCACCGAAAATCAGCGCCCGCCGGCCTACTACATCGACCACGCCGAGCTGGGCCTCGACGAGGAGGACATGGCGTCGCTCCGGTGGGGCGAGGTCTCGTCGGTGCAGGTGCGGGACATCATGACGCCCGCCGTCTTCAGCGTCGCCGAGGACGCCTCGATGGCCGACGTAGCCGATACGATGGTCCGGGGCCGCATCCATCGCGTGTTCGTCACCCGTGACGGCAGCCTGCAGGGCATCATCACCGCGCTCGACATGCTGAACGTCATCCGCGACGATCGGTAGGGACGCCCGGACCCCGAGCATCGGGTATATCCGACGCCCCTCACATACGGGATGCAGCGATCTCCTCCTGGTTCGCTGCATCCCGTTTTGTTGCAGGCGCCCGGGGCCGCGTCCTACGCTCGCAATGGCACGAGACCACAGCCCGCAGGCAGCTTCGCAATGTAGGGATAGGCCAACACGTTGTTTGTCGCCAATTCCACCGTAGAGACGCCTCGGCGAGGCGGTACGTGTTTAGCGGGCCCTCACGGTTGTAGAGACACGTCGCCGACGCGTCTCTACGGAACGCCAGGGTGCCTTCTACCGGCAGGAGTCATCCTCCCACCGTTCAGAAGCCCTGCCAGAAAGGCGTCAGGGACGGGTGGACGCTAAACAGATACCCGAGGCGTCTCTACCGACCGTTCGCATCGCCCATCCGGGCATCGCCAACCTGAACTCGTATCAGCCGCAACGCGGTGCAGGTCCTCGAAGTCAGCCGTTAGAACAGGCCCGTGATCTGCCCGGTGTCGTCCACGTCCATGTCGACGGCGGCGGGGCGGCTGGGAAGGCCTGGCATCAGCATCATGTTGCCGCACACGACGACCAGGAAGCCTGCGCCCGCCGAGAGCTGCACGTCGGTCACGGTCAGCGTCCAGCCTTCGGGCACGCCGCGCACGGTGCGGTCGTCCGAGAGCGAGGCCTGCGTCTTGGCGATGCAGATGGGCAGGTCGCCGTAGCCGAGCGCCGTCAGCCGGTCGATCTGCTGCTGCGCCTGCTTTTCGAGATAGATGGCGTCCGCCCCGTAGATGGTGGTAGCGATGCGCTCGATCTTGTCCTCCACCGAATCGTCCAGCGGGTACAGAAAGCGCGGCTCCTGGTGGTTGCTCGCGTCCGCCAGAGCGACGGTCTTCTCGGCCAGCTCGACGGCGCCCGATCCGCCCCGGGCGAAGGCCTCGTGCGCGGCGCAGGGCACCTCCATCGCCTCGCACGCGTCGCGGAGCCGGTGCAACTCCGCCTCGGTATCGAAGGGGAAACGGTTGATCGCCACGATCACGGGCACGCCGAAGCGCTTCATGTTGGCCACGTGCGCCCGCAGGTTGCCCAGCCCCCGTTCGAAGGCGTCCATGTCCTCCTCGTTCAGCGCGAGGGCGTCCGCCCCGCCGTGGTACTTGATGGCGCGGCAGGTGGCCACGACCACCACGGCCGAGGGCCACAGGTCGGCGTAGCGGTTGACGATGTTGAAGAACTTCTCCGCGCCCAGGTCGGCCCCGAATCCGGCCTCGGTGACCACGTAGTCGGCCAGCTTGCGGGCGATGCGGGCCGAGAGGATGCTGCTGGTCCCGTGCGCGATGTTGGCGAAGGGCCCGGCGTGGACGAGCGCGGGCGTGTGCTCCATCGTCTGCACCAGGTTGGGCATGATGGCCTCGTTCAGGATGACGGCCATGGCCCCAGCGGCGTCCAGGTCGTCGGCGGTGACCACGGTGCCGTCCTGCCGGAAGCCGACGGCGATGTGGCCGAGGCGCCGCTTCAGGTCCGAGCGCGAGGAGGCCAGCGCCAGGATCGCCATGATCTCGGACGCCGCCGTGATGACGTAGCCGGACTCGCGCGGGATGCCGCCGAGCCGCCCGCCCAGCCCGACGACGACCTGCCGCAGCGCCCGGTCGTTCATGTCCACGGCGCGGGGCCACAGCACCTCGCGCATGTCGAGGCCGAGCGCGTTGCCCTGGTGCAGGTGGTTGTCCACCATGGCGGCGAGCAGGTTGTGAGCCGCCGAGATGGCGTGGATGTCGCCGTTGAAGTGGAGGTTGATCCGCTCCATCGGGAGGACCTGCGCGTAGCCGCCGCCCGCCGCGCCGCCCTTGATGCCGAAGACCGGCCCCAGCGACGGCTCCCGCAGCGTAATCATGCCGCGCTTGCCGATCGTGCCGAGCGCCTGCCCGAGGCCGACGGTCGTGAGCGTCTTGCCCTCGCCCGAGCGCGTCGGGGTCATGGCGGTAACGAGGATCAGCTTGCCGTCGGGACGATCGGCGAAGCGGTCGAGCGTGCGGAGGCGGATTTTGCCGGTGTATTTACCGTAAAACTCGAAGTCGTCGTCGGTGAGGTCGAGGTCTTCCATGAAGCGCCGCATGTGGCGCAGGTCGGCCTGCTGGGCGATTTCGATGCTCGTGAGCATACATGAGGAACTGTTGATGAGGAAGGGTGGGCACCCATAACATACGCGACAGCCGTATGATCTGGCACCCCTGCCGAGGCAGGCAGTGGGCGTGCCCGTCGCATCCGCTGAAAATTATTTTTTGGCCGGATCTACGGCGCAACTTTTCCAGCGGGCGTCGTTCAATGGCGCGTTTCGGTTCCACTACGGGACATTTACCCAACCATGAAAACAATCGCTGCTTCCATCCCTCGGGCCTCTACGGTGGCCCCCCGGCGGACGTCTTCGGCGTTCCGCTCGTCGAAGCCCTCGGCGTCGTTTCCGTTTTACGTTCTGATGATCCTGCTCGGGCTCGGGCTGTGCTACGTCGTCGGGCTGCTCTTCTTTGTGTAGTGAGCGCCCTGCCCGTATGGCACCGCATTCGAAGAAGCGTAGCGCCTGCATCTGATCTGTAGGGGGGCTGCCGTCAGGACACGCGCTCTAGCGTCGGTGGCCGCCGTTCTCTGGCGAGACCTTCATTGCCCTTGTCGGGCGTGAAGGTCTTTTTTTGTTATCCATCTCCGTCCTCACGTACGCTCTGAACACATGCTGGAATCTATTCTCTTGATGCTCGCCGGGCTGGTGTTGCTCTACGGCGGGGCCGAAGGGCTGGTGCGCGGCAGCGCGGCCCTGGCGCTACGGTTCGGCATTCCCCCGTTGATCGTCGGCCTGACCATCGTAGCGCTCGGGACGAGCAGCCCCGAGCTGGTGGTCAGCATCCAGGCCGCCCTCGCCGGGCGCGGGGCCATCGCCGTGGGCAACGTCGTCGGCTCGAACATCGTGAACATCGCCGTCATCCTGGGCATTGCCGTGTTGATCCGGGCGACGGCGGTGCACGCACAACTCGTTCGGTTCGACGTGCCCATCCTGGTGGGCTGCTCGGTGTTGCTGATGGGCCTGCTCCTCGACGGACGCCTCGGACGTCCCGAAGGGCTGCTGCTGGTGGCTGGCCTGCTGCTGTACGTGGGAGCGGCCATCTACATCGCCCGCCGGGAGCCCGCCGCCGAGGAGGCCGTCGACGTGCCCGAGCTGAAGACGCCGACCGGATCGCCCTGGCGCGACGTGCTCTTCATGGTCGTGGGCCTGGGCGCCCTCGTCGTCGGGGCCAACCTGCTCGTAAACGGGGCGGTGACCATCGCCCAGACGCTGGGCATCAGCGAGGCGGTCATCGGACTGACCATCGTAGCCATTGGCACGAGCCTCCCCGAGATGGCCACCTCTGCGGTCGCGGCGGTCCGAGGCGAGGGCGACATCGCCGTGGGCAATGTCGTCGGCTCCAACCTGTTCAACATCCTCGCCATCCTGGGCATCTCGACACTGGTGCGTCCGGTGACGCAGGCGGGCGTGGGCCTCGTGGACCTGGCCGTGATGACGGTGCTGGCGGTCCTGTTGCTGCCGCTCATGCGCAGCGACTTTAAGCTCGTCCGCTGGGAGGGCGCCGTGCTGCTGCTGGTCTACGTCGGCTACGTGGTGCACCTGCTGTCGTGACGGGCGCGCCGACCGGCAACACGTTGACGCGGGCGGTGAACACGGTCGTCGCTGCGGCCTATATTGTCTCCCGCATCGTCTGCATCGTGTTCCGCTCGCCAACCCTCGCTGCCATGCTTCGCATCCGACGCATTCTCCATCCCACTGACTTTTCCGACTGCGCCCGCGCGGCGCTTCCGCATGCCCTGGAGCTGGCCCGGCGCCACGACGCCCGCCTGGAGGTGCTGTACGTGGCCCCCGTCTTCGGCGACGATCCGGTGCGCGGGGCGTTCAAGGCGACGGTGGACGAGGACGCTTTTTACCGCCGCCTGCGGGATGAGGCCGACCAGCGCATGAAGGAGATGCTGGACGACTTCGACCTCGATGGGGCCGACGTACGGCGCATCCACACCCGAGGTCCTTCGGCAGGCGAGGTCATCGTCGACTACGTAGAGGCGGAGGCCACCGACGTCGTCGTGCTGGGCACGCACGGGCGGCGCGGCGTACGGCGCATGCTGATGGGCAGCGTGGCGCACCACGTCGTGCAGCACGTCGGCTGCCCGGCGATGACGGTGAGCGCCCGCGGGGCGGACGACATCCCCGACCTGCCGGTGCGGCGCATCCTGGCGCCCGTCGACTTCTCGGTCCACAGCATCAACGCCGTCGGCTACGCCCAGGAGCTGGCGGGTGCCTACGAGGCCGAGGTCGTTCTGGTCCACGTGATCGACCCGGTGATGAATGAGCAGTTGCAGGAGACGGGCTTGAAGGAGCGCGGAACGACCGAGGAGGAGCTCGTCGAGCGGGCGCGGAAGCGGCTCCAGTGGCTGAGCCGCGAGGTGCGCGGGCCGGATGGATTGAGCTATGCCTACCACGTCGTCATCGGCTACCCGCCCGAGCAGATCGACGTGCTGGCGGAGGAGCAGGACGTCGACCTCATCGTGATGGCCAGCCACGGGCTGTCCGGGATGAAGCGGTTTCCGATGGGCAGCGTGACCGAGCGGATCGTGACCACCGCGCCGTGCCCGGTGTTCGTCACCAAGCCCTTCGGCAAGTCGCTCCTCGCCAAGCCGATCTCGACGCCGCCCGCCCCTCCGGACGAGTAGTTCTCACCCGGGTTGTGGGATAGCCTGATGTTGCTCTGAGACCGCAGGCCACGGACAGCTTGCCCCGCACTGAGCCTGTCCCGGACCTGATCCGGGGATGCAGGGGCAGACCGCCATGATGAGGGTTCTTCCGCCGTCTGCTGTCTGCGGTCCGTGGTCCGTGTTGCGTGGTGCGTGATGGGAAAGGGCCATCGCTCCATCAGCGCTTTTTCACGCATCACGCAATACGCATCACGTTCTCAGCGATCCAGACATCGCCAAACGAAAATGGTATAATCCCATCTGCTTCGCCGCTTCCCATCGATCCGCGCTGTACCTCCTATGTCCATGCTGAACATTCGCCGCGTCCTCGTCCCCATCGACTTCTCCGACCACTCCGTCCGGGCGCTCGCCCACGCCGGAGCGCTGGCCGCCACGCACGAGGCCGCCCTCACGCTGCTGCACATCATCGAAGATCCTACCTTTCCCGCCTTCTACGAGGCCGCCTCGGCCGTCTACGGCCCGCCGCCCGACCTGACCGACGAGGCCGACGACGCGCTCCGCGGCCTGCTCGACACAGTCGACCTCGCCGCCGTTCCGTCCGTGACCTGCGAGGTGCAGACCGGGCGGGCTGCCTCGGCCATCGTCGACTGGGCTGAGGCGCACGACACCGACGTCATCGTCCTGGCCTCGCACGGGCTGACGGGCCTGAAGCACCTGCTCATGGGCAGCGTGGCCGAGACGGTGGTGCAGCGCGCGCCGTGCCCGGTGTTCGTGCTGAAAGCCTTCGGCAAGTCGCTCGTGGATCCCGCGGCGTGAGGCTCCGCGTGGGACGGTCCCGGGACGGAGGCAGCCGCCCCGAAAAATAGGCACTTCTACCCATGCCCGGCCGCCGTCCGGCGCCGTACCATAGGTCCCCAGTATCGGAGAGTGGCACCGTGCCGCTCCCGCCCACCAGGACCTTCCAACGGTACGCATCTTATGCGCTTCAAACGGCTACTCCTCTTCTGTCTGTTGGCGGCGCCGGTATCCACCGGCTGGAGCCAGATTACGATTACCGAGAGCAACGTGGCGACCGTGTTCGGCAGCCGCACCGCCGTCACGTCCTACGTCGCCACCAGCTTCGACGGCCTGCAGGCCCTCGCTGAACAAACCGGCGGCAACCAGACCTTCGACCTCCGGAGCGCGACGTTCGAGCAGGACGATGCCTTCTCCTTCGACGCGCTGATCGTCACGTGCGCCGAGACGCTGCCGGGCTGCCAGGACCCCGCCTTGAATACGGCCAACCTGATTACGCAGGAGTCGTACGGCGGGACGGCGTCTGACTCCGTCGCCCTCTCCTTCTTCGACCTGACGAACGTGGGGCTCTTCTTCCGGGGCGGCGCCACGCGCGGCGACTTCGACGAGACCAACCCCGGCCTGGAGGAGGCCAGCTTCACGTTCACGCCCGCCATGCAGCTGATGCAGCTCCCCCTCACGATGGGCACGGCGTGGTCGTTCGACACGGAGCTCAGCTCGTCCGACCTGCCGGGCGTCGTGTTCGAGATGGCGGAGCGCTACGTCGTCGACGCCTGGGGCACGCTCATCACGCCGGGCGGGCAGATGGAGGCGCTGAAGCTGCGCAACGAGACCATCTCCGGCTTTGAGGTCGCCCCCGGAGTGATCCTTGTCGATACGAGCACTACGATCCAGTTTCTGACGAAGGGACTGCTCGGGGCCACCATCGAGCTGGACAGCGAAGGCGCGGTCGTCGGGGCGGGCTACACGCTGAATACCGACACCGGCCAATCGGTGGATCCCGGCTCGGAGCAGCCCCGGCAGGCGACGCTGGCGCAGAACTACCCGAACCCGTTCAACCCGAGCACGACCATCGCCTTCGACCTGTCTCAGACCGGGCCGGTACGGCTCGCCGTGTACGACCTGTTGGGCCGTGAAGTCGCCGTCCTCATCGACGGGCTCCGTCCTTCCGGGGTGCACGCGGCTACGTTCGAGGCGGGCGCGCTGCCGAGCGGCGTCTACCTCTACAAGCTGGAGACCGCTGCCGAGACGCAGATCCGGCAGATGGTGCTGCTGAAGTAACCATCCACCTCTCGGGTCGTGGGGGCGGCGCCGAGATCTCCCCCCGGCGTCGGTGCCTGCGCCCTCATCGGACAGAGCCATGACTACACGAACGATCATGACGATCATCAAGACCAGCCTCGCCACGGGCCTCGTCGCCCTCGGCGCGGCATTGCTGGGCGGCGGCCTCTCCGGCTGCAAGCCGACGGCGCAGGCCGAAGACATCCCCACCGTCCCGACAGCGACCCACGTCGCGGCGGCCTCACCCGTCGAGGCCGGGCGCTACCTCGTCGACGTGGCCGGATGCAACGACTGCCACACGGCGGGCTTCATGCAACTTGGCGAGGCCGTCCCGGAGCCCGACCGCCTGCTGGGCTCGCCCGTCGGCTTCCAGGGACCCTGGGGCACGACCTATGCGCCCAACTTGCGCCTCACGGTGCAAAAGATGACGGAGGACGACTGGGTGCAGATGCTGCGCACCCGCGACGGGATGCCGCCGATGCCCTGGCCGGCCGTGAAGGCGCTGAGCGAGCAGGACGCCCGCGCCATCTACCAGTATCTTCAGCACCTCGGCCCCGCTGGCGCG
>JAAAOL010000051.1 GCA_009908885.1 Bacteroidota bacterium
GTCGGCATCGGCAACCGGACCAAATACAGCCGCCACCTCTACGGCGGCGCGGCGGACATCTTCGTGGACGTCGACGCGGACGGCGCGATGGACGACCTGAACGACGACGGGCGCGTCACGCGCGCCGATGCGAAGGTGCTGGCCGCCATCGTGGAGGCGCAGAGCGACGAGACGTGGTATCAGCCGTTCCTCGGCGGGCTGGGCATCTACGGCCCGGCGCCCCACCGCGGGCCCTTCATCCACGTGGACGTGCGCGGCCACCGTGCCCGCTGGTGAGCGGCGCGGCACCGCGGAATGCGTGACGCGTACCGTGGGGTGCATACTCGGTGTCTCGCGAACATGACGTGGTCCGATGTTTCGGCAAGACGTGCTCATGCGGCAGGTGCAGCAGCTGACCCAGGCGCTCGCCCAGGTCATCTTCCGCGTGCGCCAGCGCGAGTTCGACGAGGCACTGCAGATGATCCAGCAGGCCGGGCAGGAGGCGCTCGGCCTCGACCTCACCGCCGCCCACACGCTCCATGCGGACGACGTGGCCGAGGCGCTGGACGTGGAGTCGGACCCGGGCATCGAGCAGGCGCACCTCGTGGCCGAGTTGCTGTACTGGCAAGGCCGCAGCTTCGAGGAGCAGGACGCCGACGGCCTGGCCGAGCTGGCCGACCGGAGCTACGCCCTCGCCCTCCGCACCTACCTCGACACGCCGCCCGACGCCCTCGACCTGCACCACGGAGAGTACGTCGACGCGCTGCGGCGGCGGGTGGACCTGACCGCGCTGCCGGACGACGTGCAACGCACGCTCGTGCGCTATCTGGAGGCATTGGGCCGGTTCGCGGCGGCAGAGGACGTGCTCTTCGAGCTGGCCGAGGCGCCGTCGCCCGCCGTGCGCGACGCGGGCCTCGCCTTCTACGATCGGCTCCTGGCCCTGCCGGACGACCGGCTCGACGCGGGCGGGCTGCCCCGGGCGGAGGTGCAGGAGGGACGCGCCGCCTTCCAGGCCCGGTGCGAGACGACCTGACGCGCCACGCCCGATTGTTCATACATCGTTCCAGTTGATCCTGAACACAGCCCGCGACCTGCCGGTTGGAGTTCCTGTCTTATACCGTTTTCGTGTGGCGATGTCCGTATAGCTGAGAACGTGATGCGTATGGCGTGATGCGTGAAAAAGCGCTGATGGAGCGATGGCCCTTCCCCATCACGCACCACGGACCACGCAACACGCACCACGACAGGCGACACCAGGATCCGGACATCAACCATCTGACTCAGTATTACCCTCTCTGACCACCTGTCGCACCTATGATCCACCGGACGATACGAGGCATCGAGATTCCCGCGCTGGGCCTCGGCACCTGGCAACTCACCGGGGACGCCTGCACCGAAGGCGTCGAGCATGCCCTCGACCTGGGCTATCGCCACATCGACACCGCCCAGGCCTACGAGAACGAGGACCAGGTCGGGACGGCGCTCCGCAACACCCCCGTGGACCGGGACGAGATATATCTGACGACGAAGGTGTGGGTCGAGAATCTGGTGCCCGCGGCGGTGCGGCGCAGCACGGAGGCGAGCCTGCGGCGCCTCGGTACCGACTACGTGGACCTGCTGCTCATCCACTGGCCCAGCACCGATGTGCCGCTGGAGCGCACCCTCGACGCGATGATGGTCCTGCGCGACGAGGGCAAGACGCGCGAAGTCGGCGTGAGCAACTTTACGCCGTCGCTCGTGCGGCGCGCGCTCGACCACGCGCCCATCCTCTGTAATCAGGTCGAATATCACCCCTTTCTCGACCAGGATGCCCTGCTGGACCTGGCCGAAGCGCGGGACCTGCTCCTGACGGCCTACTCACCGCTGGCGCGGGGGCGCGTGATGGAGGACGAGACGATGCAGGCCATCGCCGAGGCGCACGGCAAGACGCCCGCCCAGGTAGCGCTTCGCTGGCTGCTGCAGCAGGATCAGGTCGCCGCCATCCCGAAGGCGTCCACTGCCGCACACCGCGAGGCCAACGTCGACGTGTTCGACTTCGCACTGAGCGAGGACGAGATGGACCGCATCTTCGACCTCGCTGGCGACGAGCGCCTCATCGACCCGAGCTTCGCGCCTGCGTGGTGAGCAGCCCCACCTCGGGGGAGACACGCTACCCGCGCGGCATCATGTAGCCGGCCGCCTCGTCCGAGAGCCGCCGCGTCCCGTTGGTCCCGCGCTGCCGCGACGCCCCTGACGCCGAGCCCGCATCCGAATTTGAGGCCGCGACCCCGTTAGTGTCGGGGAGAAAGGCGTGCGGGATCTGCGGCGCCTTCTTGAAGCGCCCCCGCTCGTCCACCGGCACCCACTGCGACGGCAGCCGGTAGAGGTAGCGCCCGACGCCCCACTGCACCGCTGCCCGGCGCATCGCGCTGGAGAGCCCGCCCTTGACCGGATGGATGTCCGTGTTGTCGGCCCCGTCCCACTTGGTGACCCACTCGGCGCTGCCGTCCTCGCGCGGGACGCGGATCGACAGGCCACAGATGATGCCCCCCGCCGGGCCGGGCTTGTACGCGTTGCGCCAGTTCGCCGGGCCGCAGACGGCATCCAGGCGATCCATGATGGCGCGGTTCGTGACGTACGCCGCCGCCAGCGCCTTGCCCGTGCGCTTGGACGTGGCGATGGGCTTCCACTCGATGTCTTCCGGACCGAAGAACGCGCTGAGTTGGTCCAGGTCGATGGTCGATTGCTGCATGGTCATAGTCTTCTGGTGTCGTCTTCGTTACGCTGTTCAAGTATAAAGCGCCGGGGTGACACCGCCCTGTCACCAGATGGTCCAGATTTTCGCTTGGTGATGTCTGCGTCGCTGAGATGTGTAGGATGTAGTCCGCGCGGGCGCGAGGAAGCGTGGGGTGCGGCAGTGCGGCGATTCCGTGTCACGTATCACGTAACACGCACCACGCTGGAGGTAATCAGGACCCGGAAGTCATCAAGTTGAATCAGTATAAACACGCACTCATCCTCGCTCCCGTCATGCCGTCCGCCCTTCGCCGCCTCCTCGACCTCCTGAAAGAAGCCGCCGTCGGCTGGCTCGACGACGAAGCGCCTCGCCTGAGCGCGGCGTTGGCGTACTACACGATCTTTTCTATTGCGCCGCTGCTCATCATCGTGCTGGCCGTCGTCAGCATCGCGTGGGGTAACCAGCCGGGCGCCGTGCGGGCCGACCTGCTCGCCCAGTTGCGCGGCACGCTCGGTCCGGAGGGCGCCTCCATGATCCAGACCATGCTGGACAACACCTCGCGCCCGGGCTCTGGCGGCATCCTGGCGACGGTGCTGGGGACCATCGCGCTGCTCTTCGGGGCGACGGGCGTCTTCAACCAGTTGCAGGCCGCGCTCAACAGCATCTGGAACGTCCCGGACGCCTCGGGGGGCGGGGTGATGGGCTTTCTTACTCAGCGCGCCTGGTCGTTCGTCATGGTGCTGGGCATCGGTGCGCTGCTGCTGCTCTCCCTGCTGCTCAGCACCGCCGTCGCCGCGCTGAATCAGGTGCTCACCGACCTGTCGCCCGCGCTGAACCTGCTGGCCTATACGCTGAACCTGCTCCTCTCACTGGCGCTCTTCACCGGCCTCTTCGCCCTGATGTACCGCGTCCTGCCCGACGTCGAGATCGCGTGGCGCAACGTGCTGGTAGGCGCCGCCATCACCGCCGTCCTGTTCACGCTCGGCAAGACGGTCATCAGCGTCTACCTCAGCAGCAGCGGTGTAGGCTCGGCCTACGGCGCGGCGGGGTCGCTCGTGGTGCTGCTACTCTGGATCTACTACTCGACGCTCATCTTCTTCTTCGGCGCCGAGGTGACGCAGGTCTACGCTCGGCGCTACGGCTCGAAGATCCGCCCCGAGGGTGCTGCCGAGAAGGACGAAGACGTGAAGCCCCGGCCGACCATGCCCGCCCGCACGACCCGCCCCTCGGAGTCGCGCTTTCCGGCCGGTGCCGTCGTCGGGATCGCCGCCGCCTTCCTGCTCGGACGGTGGCTCGGCAAAGGCTCCTGATGGGACGACGGACCACGGACAGCTTGCCCCGCACTTGATGCGGGGGCGGACCGCCGCACAGGCATCGCCAGCCGTGATCTGCGGTCTTTTCGCGCGATGAACGCACCGCCATCCAGCCTAAATGATTTAGGCCAGACGCATCAGACGGTATACTTTTCGAATGGAAGCGCTTTTAATTCCTAAAATATTTTGACAAGAAGAGAAGAGGGGCTTATTTTCGGAGGCGATTTGAATGTTCTGCCTCAATGAATTAGCCCCACCCTGCAAGCATGCGTGCACTTAGTATTGGTCTGCTCCTGCTGCTGACCGCCAGCAAACCGGCCTTCGCCCAGGAGGCGACAGCGGCCATCTCGGCGCCGGACACCGCCTGGCTCCTGATCTCGACGGCGCTCGTTCTTCTGATGACGCCCGCGCTGGCCTTCTTCTACGGCGGTCTCGTGCGCTCGAAGAACGCGCTCAACACGATGATGATGAGCTTCGTCGCGCTGGGCATCGCCGGGGTGCTGTGGGCCGTGCTCGGCTACTCGATTGCCTTCGGCGAAGGCTCCGCCTGGGTCGGCGACCTGTCGATGGCCTTCCTCAACGGCGTCGGCGTGGAGGCGGAGGGGACGATTCCGCATCTGCTGTTCATGGCCTTCCAGGGCACGTTCGCCATCATCACGGCGGCGCTCATCTCCGGGGCCGTGGTGGAGCGGATGCGCTTCGGCGCGTACGTCGCCTTCATCGCCCTGTGGGGCCTGATCGTCTATGCGCCCGTGGCCCACTGGGTCTGGGGCGGCGGCTGGCTCGGCGACCTCGGCGCGCTCGACTTCGCGGGCGGCGCGGTGGTGCACGTCAACGCAGGCGCGGCGGCCGTGGTGGCGGCGCTGTTCCTCGGAGAACGCAAGGACTACGGGCGGCAGGCGCTCCTGCCCCATAACGTGCCGTTCGTGCTGCTGGGCGCGGGCCTGCTCTGGTTCGGCTGGTTCGGGTTCAACGGCGGCAGCGCGCTGGGAGCGAATGAGGGGGCGGCGCTCGCCTTCGTCAACACGCTGCTGGCCCCAGCGGCGACGATCGTCGTCTGGGCGATCCTCGACTACGCCCGTACGGGCAAGGTGACCGCGGTAGGCGCGGCGACGGCCATCGTCGTCGGCCTCGTAGCCATCACCCCGGCGGCCGGCTTCATCGCGCCGATGTTCGCGCTGCTGCTCGGCGGCCTCGCGGCGCTGCCCAGCCATCTGCTCATCCAGTGGCGCGCGCGGACCAAATTCGACGACTCGCTGGACGTGTTCGCAGCGCACGGCGTCGGCGGGCTGACGGGGGCGCTGCTGACCGGCGTCTTCGCGCAGCAATCCGTCAACGGCGTCGCCGATGGGCTCCTCTTCGGCAACGTGGCGCAGTTCGGCATCCAGGTGCTGTCGGTCGTGGCCGTCTTCGCCTACAGCGGCGCGCTGACCTACGGCATCCTGAAGGGCATGAGCCTGGTGATGACCGTCCGCGCCGACACGAAGGAAGAGGGCGTGGGGCTGGACGTGACGGCGCACGGCGAGGAAGCCTACACCAACGGCGAGGGGGCCATCCTGCTGCTGGACGATGAGATGACGCCGTCCGACGAGCCCGCGGTGTCCGCCGAACCCGCGATGGCCTAACACTGATTCAGATTGGTGATGTCTGGATCCTGGTGTCGCCCGTCGTGATGGGTGGTCTGTGGTCCGTGATGGGCACGGGCGATCGCTCCATCAGCGCATCCTCACGCATCACGCATTACGCACCACGTTCGCGGCTATACGGACATCGCCAGACGAACACGGTTTAACCTCTCCCCTTCTCTGTTCAGCAGACCAGATCTTCGACCCAGCTATGAAACTCATCAAAGCCATCATCCGCCCGGACCAGCTCAGCGACGTGCTGAAGGCGCTCTTTCAGATCGAGGTGCGCGGCCTGACGGTGACGCACGTGCAGGGCCACGGCGGCGAACTCGAATCCGTGCAGACGTACCGCGGCACGACGGTCAAGATGGAACTGACCGATAAGGTGATGCTCGACATCGGCGTGTCGGAGCCGTTCGTCGAGCCGACGATCGACGCCCTCCTGGCCGCCGCCCGCACCGGCGAGGTGGGCGACGGCAAGATCTTCGTCCTGCCCGTCGAGAAAGTCTATCGCATCCGAACCGGCGAAGAAGACCACGCCGCCGTGACCCCGGTCGGCTAGTTGCAGCGCCATCTTTCGCCGGTCGAATCACGCGCTCCGGGCCCACTGGCGGCTGAGGGCGTCGTCAGACACGCCGAAGTGCGCCAGCGCCCGGTCGTAGTCGCGGATCCAGGCGCCGGGGCGCGATCGCGTGAGGCGGCGGACGACCAGCTCGGTCGGCACGTCGTCACTCGGCCAGTCGAAGGCCTCTCCGTCGGGCGTCATGCCTGGCGCCGGTGCGTCGTACGTGACGCGGGCGATGGCATCGTGCGGGCGCGGCTGGTAGGCGCGGGCCTCGGGGCTCGCCAGCGTACGCAGGTTGATGCGCCCGCGCGGGCTGAACAGGTCGGCGTCCCACTTGGCGGCCAGATGCAGCGCGTCGTGGATGCGGTACATCAGGTCGGCGCCCCGGAAGCGGTACAGCACGTCGACCGCGCCCGTGCCGAGCAGCAGGGCATCACGAAAGCGGAGCGCCTGGGCGTCGGTCTCCTCCAGGTCGCCCACCTCGAAGCCGATGCGGCGGGCGCCGTGCTCCACCAGGAAGTCGACCCACGTGTTGGTCGCCAGCGTCTCGACCTTGACCTGGTACCGCAGCCCGGAGATCGGCGTGAGGTACTTGACCAGGTGCCACGCGAACTCGTCCTCCAGCGGACGCTCGTACGGCGGGTCGTAGAAGAGCGAGGGCTCGACGAGCGGATGCGGCGCCTGCGCGTCGGCGGTGTCGTGCGTCGGGCGAGCGATGTATGGATACAGGGCGTTGTCGGTCATGCCGTCACCTCATTGGAAGGGAGGTCGTGTTGGTTCGCTTCCAAGGTACAGGGGCGCGGTGACACCTCTATGTCACCCCCTTTCGACGAATCGTTTTACCGTTGTGTTACCTCGCCGCCCGGCAGGCGTGCAGAGACGAGTGACAAGGGCTCCCAGCCAACTCCGGTTGAACGGTTGAAGGTTGACGCTGCCTCTCGATACCAGCGTTGGGGTAGGACGTATGGATGGGTGAAGGGATGGACGGGGTTCTCGTTCACACCTCCGCACCTTTATGCCTCCACCCACCAACGACGATGCCGGAGTTGGCAGTACAGGGCCTCTCCCCCATTCGTCATCCTGAGCGCAGCGAAGGATCTCTGATTCGAACGTGCCCATTCGATGAAGCATGAGCGGCGATGTCCAACCAAGGGCTGCCCGCCCGCGACCACAGATGCTGCGTCGCCGGGGGCTCCTCAGCAGGACAGCGCAGGGTCGGCGCATCGGCAGGTTCACACAATGCATACGCAGCGGGCGGCAACCCGAGGGCGTGGGGCGGGGTTAGCAGGGTCTTCGCCCGCGCGACGGATCTGTTCCGGTCTGCGCCGGGTTGACACCTCGCGCCTTCTGGCACGACCGATCAGATCCGGTCTGACTACGCACTACGCATTACGCCCTCCCCTTCATGCAGCAAGACAACCTTCGCAACATCGCCATCGTGGCCCACGTGGACCACGGCAAGACGACCCTCGTGGACGCCATGCTGTGGCAGAGCGGCATCTTCCGCGACAACCAGGACGTGGCCGAGCGCGTGATGGACTCGATGGACCTGGAGCGCGAGAAGGGCATCACCATCATGGCTAAGAACACGGCCATCCGCTACCAGCAAGAGGACGGGGGCGACGCCAAAATCAACATCGTGGACACGCCCGGCCACGCCGACTTCGGCGGGGAGGTGGAACGCACGCTCCGCATGGTGGACGGCATCATGCTGCTGGTGGACGCCGCCGAGGGCCCACTCCCGCAGACGCGCTTCGTGCTCTCGAAGGCGCTGGCGCTCGGGCTGCCCTCCATCGTCGTCATCAACAAGATCGACCGGGGCGACGCGCGGCCCGCCGAGGTGCTGAACGAGATCTACGACCTCTACATCGACCTCGGCGCGACGGAGCATCAGATCGAGTTTCCGGTGCTCTACACCATCGCGCCCACGGGCCAGTGCGCCACCGATCCCGACGGCGAGCTGTCGGACCTGCGCCCGCTCTTCGAGACCATCCTCGACACCATCCCCGCGCCGCAGGGCGACCCCGACGCGTCGCTGCAGGTGCTGGTCAACAACGTCCAGCCGGACCCGTACCGGGGACCGCTCGCCATCGGGCGCATCGTCAACGGCACGCTGGAAAATCGGCAGCGCGTCACCATCTGCCACCGGGACGACTCGACCGAGATCGCCGAGGTGACGGCCCTCTTCGAGTACGAAGGCCTGAACCGCGTGGAGACGGACGCCGTGGGCCCGGGCGACATCGTGGCCATCGCCGGGATGCAGGGCATCGGCCTGGGCGAGAGCCTGGCCGCCGCTGAGGACCCGCAGCCGCTGGAGCCGCTCCACGTGGACGAGCCGACGATGTCGATGGAGTTTCGCATCAACGACGGGCCGCTCTCCGGGCGCGAGGGGCAGTACGTGACCAGCCGCAACCTGCGGGACCGCCTGATGAAAGAGGCCGAGAACAACCTCGCCATCCGCGTCGAGGAAACAGCCTCGGCAGACCGCTACCGCGTCTTCGGGCGGGGCGAGCTGCAGATGGCCATCCTGATCGAGCAGATGCGGCGGGAGGGCTACGAGTTCTGCGTCGGCATGCCGCAGGTCATCACCAAGGACGTGGACGGCGCCACGCACGAGCCCTACGAGACGACCATCATCGACATCCCTGAGGAGTTCATGGGCGTGGTGATGGAGAAGCTGGGCCGCCGCAAGGGCACCATGCGCAACATGATCAACAACGGCTCCGGACGCATCCGCCTGGAGTTTCTAGTGCCCAGCCGCGGCCTCATCGGCTATCGGACCGAGTTCCTGACCGACACGAAGGGCACCGGCATCCTGACGCACCTCTTCGACGGCTTCCGCCCGTGGGCCGGGGGCATCGCGCACCGCTCCACCGGCACCCTCGTGGCCGACCGCCCCGGCCAGGCGACGAGCTACGCCATCCTCAACCTACAGGAGCGCGGGCAGCTGTTCGTCGGCCCGCAGGACGTGGTCTACGAGGGCATGATCGTAGGCGAGAACAGCCGCGACGCCGACCTGGACGTGAACATCACGAAGGAGAAGAAGCTGACCAACATGCGGGCCGCCTCGGCGGACGTGTACGAAAGGCTGACACCGCCACGCCGGATGAGCCTGGAGGAAGCCATCGAGTTCATCCGCGAAGACGAACTGATCGAGATTACGCCGGAGAGCTACCGCCTGCGCAAGCGCTACCTCAATCCGCACGAGCGCAAGAAGCACGCGCAACCGGCGTGAGCTGACGGGGCAACTCAGAGGCGTGCTTCCACGCTGCCGATGAACTCCTCCGTCCACGTCTGCCAGTGCTCCACGTCGCTGCTATCGATGGTGACGAGATGGTAGTCACTCTCGATGCGGAGTTGCCACAGCCTGCCGAGATTCCGCTTGACCGATCCATCCCGCCAGACGTGGTTGTGGAACGCCATGTGGGCGGCCGCGTGGGTTTTCAGGTCGATGTCTCGCGCGACGAGCCCGGCCGTGACAGCGGCATGAGCGGCGTAGTACAATCGCGAGACAGCCGCTGCTGAGCGCCCGGCCGAGGCCATCAGCCGTGCATCCTCCACCCGTTGCCGCGCCTCTGTGATCCAGTCGGCGGGTGCCGTCACAGCAGCACCCCGCCTTCCATGAATGCAGGGCGGTTTTCATCCCCCGACTCGTCACGTTCGGCGACAGCGGCAGTGATGGCATACGCATGGTCGAAGCGCGCCTCTACCTCGCTGATGAGATCGGCCGCGGCGTATGCTGATTCTGCGCCTCGGACGACCTCCGTCAGCACTAGTCCAAAGTGCAAGAGACGGCCCTGCTCCTCCGGAGGCGGCGTCCGCTCCTCGTACGGATCCTGCGGGAGCAGATACACCGCTACGAGCCGCCCCTGGAACCGCTGGCGGGCGGCCTCGGCGAAGGCATGGATGACCTCCGAGCGGGCAACCTTGGGCGATTCGACCATCATGGCGAGGAACTAGAGCAGTGAGCGATTGGGTTCCAAACCCGTCGCAACGCCGAGATGATCCAGCCAGGGCTGCCCGATCATCGCCTCTCCCAACCAGCAGACACCTGAGCCATGCGCCTCATCCTGGTCTACAACGCCGACGCGGGCCTCTTCAACGCCCTCACCGATACGGCGCACAAGCTGCTGTCACCGCAGACGTACGACTGCCGCCTCTGCGCGCTGACCTACGGCGCCTTCAGCATGCGGACGGCCTGGAAGGACTTTCTGGACGACCTCGGCCTGCCGCTCGCCTTCTACCACCGCGACGAGTTCGAGCGCGGGACGGGACGCAGCGACGTCGACCTGCCCGCCGTCCTGATCGAGGACGAGGGCACGCTATCCGTGCTCGTCCCGGCAGCGGAGATCGACGCCTGCGACGACCTGGACGACCTGATGGCTGCCGTCGAGGCGGCGCTGCGGGAGCGTCGCGCGCCGTCCTGACGTCCCCGTCTTGATGCAATCCCCACGTGCTCCGCGCCTGCAATTCACAGGGGGTTACCGGTGGCGTCTTGCTTTTCCTGGCTCCGGCCCCTACTGATGTAGTATCAGGCTTACGGTGTGCAGGAGCCGGTCCGCCGGACCGTACACCGCCCTCATAAGTCCTCACTGCGTAGAGCCTGCTCGCAGCGGAACCCGCGCGCCCGGTACCGAGCCGTCGGCGTTCCTTCCTCTGACAGACAGCCCCCCTGTAAGGATGCGGACAGCGCATCCGACGGCCTGTCCGCGTCCTCTCTTTCCCCAACCCCCGATTCGGAGAGGACTTATGAGCGTAGTTGACGACCTCATCGCCCGAGCGCGTGTGGCCCAGGCGGCCTTCGCCCGGTTCTCGCAGGAGCAGATCGACGAAGTGGTGCAGCGGTTCGCCCTGTCGGTCCACACCCATGCCCTCGAACTGGCCCGGCTGGCCGTCGAGGAGACGCGCATGGGCAAGGTGGAAGACAAGATCTTGAAGAACAAGGTCAAGGCGGAGCTGATCTACCGCGACATCGCCCACACGCCCAGCCGGGGCATCATCGCGCGGGACGAGGCGCGCGGCATCATCGAGATCGCCGAGCCGATCGGCGTGGTCTGCGCCGTGACGCCCTCGACCAACCCCATCGTGACGCCGATGTGCAACGCGATGATTGCGCTGAAAGGCGGGAACGCGGTCATCTTCGCCCCGCACCCCCGGGCCAAGCGCTGCGTGGCGCGGACGGTGGAGCTGCTGCAGAAGGACATCGCCGCCATCGGCGCGCCGGACCACCTGCTGCAGGTCATCACCGAGCCGTCGCTCGACACGACCCAGGAGCTGATGGCCAAGTGCGACCTGACGATCGCCACGGGCGGCTCCAGCATGGTAAAGGCCGCGTACGGGTCCGGCAAGCCCGCCTACGGGGTCGGCCCCGGCAACGTGCCCGTCCTGGTGGACGTGAGCGCCACGCCCGCCCACGCCGTGCGCGACATCATGAAGGGCAAGACGTTCGATAACGGCCTCATCTGCGCCTCCGAGCAGGCCGTCATCGCCCTGCCCGACAACGCGGAGCTGCTCAAGCGCGAGTTTCAGAAGCAGGGCGCGTACCTGGTCCCCGCTGAGGAAAAGCCGCGCCTCGAAGCCGTCATGTTCGAGGACGGCCATCCCACGGCCGAGATCGTCGGGGCCTTCGCGCCGGACATCGCCGCGCTGGCCGACATCGACGTGCCGCCAGAGACGCGCGTACTGCTGGTAGAGGAGACCGAGACTGGGCACGACGCGCCGTTCAGCCTGGAGAAGATCAGCCCGGTGCTGGCCTTCTACGCGGCGACCGACTTCGCCCACGGCGTGCAGATCGCCGCCGATATCCTGGAGGCCGGCGGTAAAGGCCACACGGCGGGCATCCACAGCGAGGACGACGCCCGCATCGAGCAGTTCGCCCAGGGCGTGGCCGTCAGCCGCGTCATCATCAACCAGCCCACGGCGACGGCGGCGGGCGGCAGCGTCAACAACAACCTGGTGCCGACGACGACCCTCGGCTGCGGCACGTGGGGCGGCAACATCACCACCGATAACATCAGCGTGGAGCATGTCATGAACGTCAAACGCGTGGCCTACAACCGCCCGAACGTCCGCAGCTACCGGACGCTGCACGTGCCCGCCATCGTCCACGGCGTCGGCGCGCTGAGCCGCCTGCGCGACGTGGAGGCCGCCCGCGCCGTCATCCTGACCGACTCGACCATCACGCGCCTCGGCTTCACGACCCGCATCAGCCAGATCCTGGCCGACAGCGGCAAGGAGGTGCAGGTGCTGGACACGATCCCCGCCGAGCCGACCATCGACGACGTGTACCGGGGGCGCGACCTGCTGCTCGACTTCGAGCCGGACCTGCTCGTGGCCGTCGGCGGCGGCTCGTGCCTGGCCGCAGCGAAGGCCATCTGGGTGTTCTACGAGCATCCTGAGCTGGCGCTAAAGAACGTGGCGAGCGTGCCGGTCAACATCTACACGCGCATCGAGCCGATCCCGCGCCTGGGCCACCGCGCCCAACTCATCGCCGTGCCCACGACGAGCGGCACCGGCAGCGAGGTGAGCGGCATTGCGCTGATCCGCGACGCGCAGTCGGCCGCGCGCCACACCCTGTTCAGTCACCACATGATCCCGACGGAGGCGATCCTCGACCCGACGCTGACGTATTCCATGTCGGCCGCCCTGGCCGCCAAGACCGGCATGGAGGCGCTGGCGCACGGCCTGGAGGCGTTCGTCGCCCGCAACGCGGACCCGATCAGCAAGGCGACCGCGCGCGAGTCGGTCCAGACGATCTACGACGCGCTGCCCCGGTCGGTCGACGGCAGCAAGGAGGCCCGCAACGCCGTCCACGTGGCCGCGACCTCGGCGGGCATCGCCTCACAGAACGCGGGGCTCGGCCTCGCCAACGCGCTGGCCGCGCAGGTGTCTGCCGCGCTCGACCTGAGCTACGGCACGGCCTGCGCCGTCCTGCTGCCCACCGTCATACGCTACAACCGTGACGACCCAGACGCTACGGCTGCGTACGCCGACCTGGCCGATACCCTCGGCGGCGGGGATGACCTGGCCGCGATGATGGAGCGCTTCGCCCAGACCATCGGCCTGCCGACGACGCTGGCCGACGCCGGGCACGCGCCGGAGACGGTCGAGCCGCTGCTGGACGACATCGCCGCGCAGTCCTACCTGAGCAAGCACACCGACACCAATCCGCGCGACGTGGACATCGCCCACCTGCGGGCCATCCTGGAAGCATGCCTCGACGGGCCCTCGACGCTCCCCACGCCGTCGACGGACGGGAGCACGCAGGACCCCGCCACGGACGAGAGCGACACGGCGACGGATGAGGAGGTAGAAGCATGATTAGCGTCTTTCAGACCGCAGACACCGTACGCTTCGGTCCCGGCGCCGTGGAGATGCTGCCCGAGGTCGTCGGCGCGTTCGAGGGCACGAAAGTAGCCGTCGTCTCCGATCCCGGCATCGAGAGTGCGGGCCTGGCCGACCGGGTGCGCGATCTGCTGACGACAGCAGGTGCCCACGTGTGGACCTTCAGCGAGGTGGAGCACGATCCGTCGTTCGAGACGCTGCGCCGCGCGCGGGACGGAGCACGAGCCTTCGGTGCGGAACTGGTCGTCGGCGTCGGTGGCGGCTCGGCGCTGGACGTGGGCAAGATGGTGGCGGCGCTGCTCGGCGTCGAGGGCGAGGCGCGCGACTTCGTGGGCACCGGCCTGATTCCGCACAAGGGCCGCCCGTACGTCGCCATCCCGACGACGGCAGGCACCGGCAGCGAGGTGACGGGCATCGTCATCCTGTCCGACCATCAGGACCACCTGAAAAAGGGCGTCGTGTCCGAGCACCTGCTGCCCGACGTGGCCCTCGTCGATCCGACCCTCACGCACACGCTGCCGCCCGTCCCGACGGCGGCCTCCGGCATGGACGCGCTGACGCACGCCATCGAGGCGTTTACGTCGGTGAAGGCCAACGCGCTGACCGACGCGCTGGCGCTGGGCGCGGTGGAGCGGATCGTCCAACACCTGGAGACGGCCTACCGCGACGGCACGAACGCCGAGGCGCGGGCCGCGGTGATGGAGGGCGCCCTGCTGGCCGGGATGAGCTTCGCGAGCGCGGGCGTGGCCGCCGTGCACGCGATGGCGTATCCGCTGGGCGGGCGCTTCGACGTGCCGCACGGCATGGCCAACGCGATGCTGCTGCCCGTGGTGATGGCCTTCAACCGCCCCGCCGCCGAGGCTCGCTACGCCCGGCTGGCGCGGCAGGTCGGCATCGACACCGGCGCGGTAGCTAGCGACGCCGAGGCGTTCGTCGACCGCGTGGACGCCCTGGCGCACGCCGTCGGCATGGCCAAGCCGCTCCGCACCCTCGGCGTGCAGCCGGACGACCTGCCGTCGATGGCCGAGGAGGCGCACGCCATCCGCCGCCTCATGGACAACAACCCGCGCGATGCGACGCCGGAGGACGTGCTCGACATCTACCAGACCTGCTACGCCCGCGACGCGGCGTGAACCATCCGGACACGCAGGCGTGTGTTGCCTGTAAGTACTCGTTCGGTTCGGTGATATCCGGATGCCTGGTTCGACAGTCGAGGTGCGTGGTTCGTGTTGCGTGGTTCGTGTTGCGTGATACTCATGCCGTCTGGTCCCGTCAGGATAGCCATACCGTGTACTCCGTACGTCGTAACGCGTAATCGTTGCTACGTCTCCCCCGCTCTCGCCTCAATCAGCGTCGAGGGATCTCTTTACGCATCACGTGTTACGCAGTACGTCCTCGGCTATACGGACATCGCCAGGCGAAAACGGTATGATTCCCAATTGTGGGGCAGCCCCGATGTTGCTCTGAGACCACAGACCACGGACCGTACAGACGAAAACGGCAGAACACACTCAGATCGACCCGCCAACACCATGTCGTACGATCTCATCGGAAAGACCGTCCTCGTCCACCTCTACGACCACGCCGGGCGCGTCCTGGGTGC
>JAAAOL010000516.1 GCA_009908885.1 Bacteroidota bacterium
CTAGCGATGCTGGGGTCGCAGGTCGACTTTGCCGTGGACGACGGCAAGGCGACGGCTGCCGCCGCGACGGCCATTCTGGTGGGCGCCGTGGTGTGCTGCGCGGCGGCCATCGCGGGCGACAACATGCAGGACCTGAAGGCCGGGCAGATCGTGGGGGCGACGCCCTACAAGCAGCAGATCATGCAGGTCATCGGCGTGGTGGCGGGCGCCATCGCCATCGCCCCGATCCTGGGGTTGCTGTTCGAGGCGTACGGGCTGGGCGGCGTCTTCCCGCGTCCCGGCATGGACCCGAACGAGATGCTGGCGGCGCCGCAGGCCACGCTGATGAGTTCCGTGGCCGAGGGCGTCTTCTCGCGCGATCTGCCGTGGGACATGATCTGGATCGGCGCGCTCATCGCCGTCGGCATCATCGTGCTCGATAAGGTGCTGGAGGCGCGGCATGCCACCTTCCGCGCGCCCGTGCTGGCCGTAGCCGTGGGCATCTACCTGCCGCTGGAGCTGACCGTGCCCATCTTCATCGGCGGCATGGTGGCGTGGGCCGCCGGGCGTTCGCTGGAGGCGCGCAAGGAGCAGCTGGGGCAGGAGTACGACGAGGTGAAGCTCAAGGCCAACCGGCGCGGGCTCCTCTTCGCCTCCGGCCTCATCACGGGCGAGGCGCTGGTCGGCATCCTGCTGGCCATCCCGTTCGCGGCGGCGCAGAACACCGACGTGCTCCGCCTGGCGCCCGAGGGCTTCGAGCCCATCGCCAACGTGCTGGGACTCGCCTCGCTGGTGCTGTTCACCGTCTGGATGTACCGCGTCGCCCGCCGAGCGTAATAATCATGTTTCGGGTTACGAGTTCTGGGGTATGGGTTGTTAGTTACACTCCTTCCGAACCCGCAACCCTCAACTCGCACCCCCCAACCCGATATGCAACTTACCTACTTCGGCCACTCGGCCTTCCAGATCGAGACGAACGGCACGACGCTGCTCTTCGACCCCTTCATCACGAACAACCCGCACACCGAGGGCGTCGTCACCGCCGACGACCTGGAGCCGGACGTCATCCTGCTCACCCACGCGCACGGCGACCACTGGGGCGACACGCTCGACATCGCCACGCGGACGGGGGCGCAGCTCGTGGCCAACTTCGAGATCATCAATTACGCCAACAACCAGGGCCACGAGAACGGCCAGCCGATGAACACCGGCGGCGCGTGGGACTTCGCGTGGGGCCGCGTGACGCAGACCTTCGCGCGCCACTCGTCGTCGTTTCCGGACGGCACCTACGGCGGCCACCCGAACGGCTTCATCGTGGAGGTAGAGGGCAAGACGATCTACAACACGGGCGACACGGACCCCTTCTCCGAGATGGCCTGGATCGGCGAAGACTATGACGTGGACCTGCTGCTGCTGCCCATCGGCGATTGCTTCACGATGGGCCCGGCGGGGTCGCTCCGGGCGATCCGCATGGTGCAGCCCAAGCTGACGGTGCCGCTCCACTTCGACACGTTCCCGCTGATCGAGGTAGATACGGACGCGTGGGCGCAGCAGACCCAGGACGCCGGATTTGCCGCCCAGGTGATGGCGCCGGGTGAAACGCTGGATCTCTAGCGGCGTATGGTAGGAGGTCAGTGCGCAGTGCCCTGCGTCTCCTTTCCTCCACGGCGCCCGGAGGTCTCCCATGGCAACTCCTCCTCCACGATCTCACCGTCGCCCGACCGCGCCATCCCAAGGCGCCTCGCACTGGAGGGCGGTCGTGCGCTGGAGTCTGGCGCTGATCCTGTTGCTCGTCGGGGGCGCGATGATGGAGGCGCAGGCGCAGCGCCCCTTCCGCATGTCGGACCCCTTCTACCGAAACGAGACGGCGCGTCGCACCTTCTTCGACCGCATGGCGTTTTCGGCCGAGGTGTCGTACCGGCCATCGAACCTGGGGTCGAGCGCCAGCGGCCTCGGCGCTCCGATTGACCCCCTGGCACTCCGCTTCCGGGCCGACTATCAGCTGTCCGACCACTTCGACATCGGCGGCATCATCGAGGCGCTGGGCACCGGCGGCGGGCGCTCCCTCTCGCTAAACTGGCTCGTCCTCAAGTACTATCGCTACCTGGACGAGGCGGACTACGCCTTCCGCCTGGCCGTCGATCCGGCTTCGGACGGGCGCGTCGGCTTCCCGATGGTGGATCTGGCGTTCCTCTACACGTCGCTACTCTCGCCCACCTTCTCGTCGGACTTTGCGCTGGGCGTGCGGCGCGTCAACGTCGGCTACGCGCAGTACCTGCCGCGCGAGGAAGCCGATGCGCCGCTGGAGGGGCCGTACGTCGGCGCCGGGCCGACGCTGCTCTCGACGCAGGCCTTCGGGACGGAGCTGCATGCGATGATCAACTACAACGTGCACTTCGATCCCGCTGGGAGCAACATCTACGTGGCGCTGCTGGCCGAGGGCGGGCAGTACGACCTCGTGGAGACGCCGCTGAATCCGGAGCCCCAGGTGGACCCGGAGGGCGCTACCGCGTCCGAGGAGCCGGAGGATGAGCAGGTCGAATACCGCGGCGGCGTCGTGTGGCTCCGCGCGGGCGCCGAGTTTAGCCGGCCCAGCTACCAGGTGGCGCCCTACATCGCCGCGCCGCTCCAGCAGTGGCGCCCCGACGACGGCGACTGGACGGTGGCTCAGCCCCACATCGGCGTGCGCTTCATGCTCCGGTGAGGCGATGGGCGATGGGCGATTTTTGAGGGTCGATTGTGGAGTGCTGATTTGCGGGGGAGGGTACCTTGTGCCTGGAGGGTCGTCTCGTGAAGATGGTCCCCGCTCGTCGTCCTTTTAATCCCACCGCCGCAGGCCTATCGCCCCGCACTCGTCCGTCATCGGCATCGTCTCCGACACCCACGGCTATTTTCATCCCGAGCTGACCGACGCTCTCGGCGACGTGGACCTGATCCTGCACGCGGGTGACCTGGGCAGTGAGGCCGTGCTGGATCGCCTCGAAGGGCTCGCCCCGACGCGGGCCGTGTGGGGCAACATCGACGGCCCGGCGATCCGCCGCCGCGTGCCGGAGCATCAGCGCTTCGACGTCGACGGCCTCTCGTTCTGGATGACCCACATCGCTGGGCGGCCCGGGCGGTGGCAGCAGGGCATGGGCCGGGCGCTCCAGGCCGAGACGCCGGACGTGTTCATCTGCGGCCACAGCCACATCCTCCGCATCGAGCGCGTGGACGCCCTCGGCGGCATGCTGTTCATCAACCCCGGCGCCGCGGGGCGGCAGGGCTTCCACCAGGTCAAGACGTGCGTGCGGCTGGTGCTGGAAAACGGCAATCCGCTCCGCGCCGACGTGGTGCACCTGGACGAGTAGGACAGGTGCCGCGATGGGGAATAGCAACGCCACGTCGTCCAACGCAGAGGCTCCTTACGGACTACGTATCACGCATCACGCGCTCGGCAATACGGACATCGCTACGCCAAGTCGGTACAAACATCCGGTTTCAACTTGACGCGCCGGTGCGTACACTGGTTAGACCTATGTCCCGGCCCGCATTGTAGCTGCCATGCCCGATTCTTCCTCCACCCAGGTCCAGCGCACGGAGCGCTTCGACCTGCGCGCGCTCTACGAGACCAGCCGTCTGCTGAGCGCCTCGCTCGATCTGGAGTTCGTCCTCAACAACCTGCTGCTGACGGCGATGAGCAAGTTGCTCGTTACCCGTGGGATGGCGCTGCTGTTCGATCCGCTGGAGGACGCCTACCGCGTGGCCTCGCTGAAGGGCATGCCGACCGTCGAAAAGGACGAGCGGCTTCACCTCGACGCCATCCCGGCGGACGAACTGCTGCGGGACGACGAGGTGCCCGAGGTGCTGGCGGAGCATCGCGTAAAACTGGTGCTGCCGGTGGCCTTCGGGCACCGCCGCATCGGGCTGATCGGTCTCGGCGCCAAGGCCACGGGGCAGCCCTTCGAGGAGCGGGAGTTGGAGTTCATCCAGTCGCTCGTCAACATGTCCTCGGCGGCGGTGCACAACTCGCTCATGGTCGAGGAGCTGAAGCAGGCCAACCGCGACCTGGACAACAAAATCCAGCAGCTCAACACGCTGTTCGACCTCTCACAGGAGTTCAACGCCACGCTGGAGCGGGACCGCCTCGTCAAGCTGCTCTCCTTCGCGCTGATGGGCCAGATGCTCGTCGGCAAGCACGTGCTGCTGCTGCGCCAGCAAGACGCCGAGGGCGAAGGCGCGGGCGGTTACGAGATGGCGGCCAAGAAGGGCGTCAAGGGCGAGATGGGCGAAGCCACCATCGCCCGTCTCTTCGAGCGGGAGGAGCTGGTGCTGCTGCAGGACGACGCCGACGACGCCGATGCCTGGGCCGGGCTGCATCACTGCGGGCTGGTGCTGGCGCTGCCGCTGCGGCAACAGAGCGAGACGCATGCCGTGCTTTGCCTCGGCCCCAAGATGACCGGGCAGGATTACACGCCCGAGGACGTCGAATTCCTGTACGCCCTCGGCAATCTGGCCTTCGTCTCCATCCAGAACCTCGAACTGGTCGAGGAGCAGATCGAGAAGGAGCGGCTGGAGAAGGAGATGCGCCTGGCCCGTGAGATCCAGGAAGGGCTCCTCCCGCAGTCCATCCCGACGCTGGAGACCGTGGAGGTCGGGACGCTGGCGCTGCCCAGCCGGTACGTCGGCGGCGACTATTTCGACGTCGTCAAGCTGGACGACCACCGCCTGCTCATCGGCATCGCGGACGTTACGGGCAAAGGCGTTCCGGCCGCGCTGCTGATGGCCAGCCTGCAAGCCTGCCTCCAGACGATGGTGCCGATGGACCTCCGCCTGGAGGAGGCCGTCGGCCACATGAATCGCGTCATCTGCACCAACACCGGCTTCGACAAGTTCATCACGGCCTTCTTCGGCATCTACGACGCCGAGGACCAGCACCTCGAGTACGTCAACGCCGGGCACGACCCGCCGATGCTCGCCCGGGCCGATGGACGGGTGGAGCGCCTGGAGGCGGGCGGGCTGCTCCTGGGTGTGATGGCGAGTGCGGGCTACGAGCGCGGTCGCATCGACCTGCACCCCGGCGACGTGGCGCTGCTGTATACCGACGGCGTGACCGAGGCGATGAGCCCGGACGACGAGGAATACACGCCGGAGCGCCTGGAAGAGCGCCTGCTCGCCGTCCACGACCGCACCGCCCAGCAGATCATCGACGCGGTGCAGGAGGACATCTGCCGCCACACGGGCGACATCGTCGAACTCAGCGACGACCGGACGATGGTGGCACTGAAGGTCAAGGGGTGAGGGTTTGGGGTTTTGGGTTGCGAGTTAGGGGTTACACGGCCCATTGCGATTCCCACCCTTTACGGCCATCGTGCGGGCCCAGCAGGCGCAGGGATACGGTATCGAGGACGTCGCTTTGTCCGGCTCATTGGCATTCTTCCTGCTTACAGCGGTTTGGGTCGTCCAGGCAATCCTGGTACGTCTGCCAGTCCTCCAGGTATTGATCTTTGACCTTGTTCCAGGCGTCCAGGTCGGCCTGACGCTCGATGTTCTCCTCGTTGACGTTGTTCTGGCACTCGATCCAGGGGATGAGCACGGCCATGTACGCCTGATGGGCAGCCAGGCGGAGGGTGTTGGCGTCGTTGAGGCCTTTTGTAAGGGCACCTCGGCTATTAAAATCACTGAGACCAGATGCCTCTAACAATTCATCCATCATGGCATCCATCACCCCGTCGGCAGCCATTTGAAGGATCATATTCAACCCCTTCGCTGCCACGCTACCTGCACCTGGCAACAACAAACCTGCTGCCTTTGTCATGTCCTGCACCATGTTACCAACACCGCTCCAGTAGTCATACCAGTTGTACGCATCAAGCAAGTTGGTCATGACCTGAGTTACCGCGGCCCAATAGGCCCATTCGTCGTAGAGTTCGTCCAGGTTATCGGGCTTGGGGCAGTCCGGCAGGAGACCCGGCGGCATCGTCGGCGGCGGGTCTGGCTCGACGCACTGGGTGCACGCCCAGCACAGGTCCGGTTGGCGGGGGAAGGGCCGTGGCTGTACTACGCTTGCGCCGAAAAGTCGGTGTCCTTCCAGCGTGATTACTGATTCGAGCACAGGCTCCATGGCGTCGAGCTGTTGCTGCGTCAGGTCGGGCTGCGGGTGGAGCGAACAGGTGGCGGCTTCCGACCAGTCGGTCCAGCCGTCCCGGGTTTGGAAGCGGACGCGGCCCTGTGCTTCTAATCCCGCGCGCACCGTGGCCTGGTAGGTCGTGGAGACGCCGCTGACGTATTCGTTACTCCAGCCGCCCGTCGTCTTTGAGGCCCACTGCGTGCGTTCAATGTCAGCTTCACGCAAACCGGGCGGCACCTCTGTGGTCAGGGTGGCTATATCGCCGCTCGTACGCTCGCACTGCACGGAGGGGGTGATCCCGTGTTGGGCGAACGCCTGCGCCGAGATGAGCATCAGGGTCACGGAAAGCAGGATTCCATAGGTTCGTGGTACCGCCTTGCTGGGCATCATTGTCGCCTCATGGATTTTGAGTGCATGGAACTGGGAGTGGGACTACTCAGATACCAGCACTACCGCTCTGTTAGCGAGTCTGGACATGAACAAGCCTTGGGAATGTCACGTCATTGATTAGCGCGAAGCACCACGGGTATTATCGCCCCGGCGCTGATGTCGAATTCGACCGGATCATAGGCGCCTTGCTGCGCCCACCCGTCGATCCGGTACCGGTCCGGCAGCACGGGCAGGGACACGCCGCCGCTTTCATCACGCCGACGAAGCCGAAGGGCGACGGTAGGTCTTCGTAGAGATGCGTTGCTTCCTTGTTGATGTCGAAGGGCCAGGCTCCGGGCTCCGCGGCGCTCTCGTAGAGCATTACCAGGAAGTCCTTGCCGGAGTCGGGGTTCGTGACCAGCTCTGCACTGGAGTCTGGAACACGGCCGCCCCAGGCTATTTCACGGAATCCTACAGCAACATACGGCGCACGAGGTTAAGTTACTCGCCTCGTCGCTGATGTCGAAGGGACTTGTCAACCACTGGCGCAATATACTCGGAGAATACGATACTACTCCTCCATCCGCGTGCTCCTGCGCATCGGAGGTGCCGCTGCCTCGGGGGCCGAGCGGTGTTGCCGTGCTGCGGCGGAGGGAGCAGCTGTTGCGGGTTTATCCACCCTTCCCACTGTCCCCTGTGTCCTTCCCGCTTCCCTCGAACACCGCTTCCAGGTTTTCGCGGTCGGCGTCGGTGAGGTGGCGGTCGCGGCGGCGCATGACGGCGTCGGCCACCTGGAGCGCCTTGTCGAGGCGGTACGTCATGAGGCGGTCGGGGCCGCCCCAGGAGAACGACGGGACGTGCCGGGGCAGGTAGCCCGCGCCGAAGAGGCTGCACGAGACGCCGACGACGGTGCCGGTGTTGACCATCGTGTCGATGCCGCACTTCGAGTGGTCGCCCATGACGAGGCCCAGGAACTGGCGCCCGGTGGATGCGAAGGTGCCCGTGACGGCGTCGTACAGCGTCACTTCGCCATAGTCGTTTCGGAGGTTCGAGACGTTGGTGTCCGCACCGAGATTGCACCAGCGGCCCAGGTACGAGTGGCCGAGGAAGCCCGCGTGCGCCTTGTTCGAGAGCGAGTGCAGCACGCTGTCGTGCACCTCGCCGCCCACCTTGCTCCAGACCCCGATGGCGCTGCCCTCCACGTCCGCGCCGACCTTCACCTGCGCCTTCGGGCCGATGTAGGCAGGGCCCCGCACCACGGCCTGCGCCATGACGGTCGCGCCCTCGTCGATGTGGATGGGGCCGCCGCTGGCATCCAGCACGGCACCGGCCTGCACCGTCGCGTCCGGCGCCACCATGATGTGCTCACCCTCGACCAGCACCGCACTGGGGTGCACCGTAGCGCCGGGGCGTTCGTAGACCTCGTGGGAGACGGCGGCCGCGAAGTCGCGCACCAGGGCGGGCCGGAGCGCGTCGATCAGGTGCCACAGCCGCCCGATCAGGGTCGCCCCCTCGACGGTCTCTTCGGGCATGCCTTCGAAGGTCGCGTGCGTGACCGTGGCCGCTTGCACGAATCGGGACGATGCATTTGGCACCCACGCGGCGATCACGGTGTCGTCCTGCACGAAGACGCGTTCCTCCCCATCGGTGCGGATCGCGTGGCGCAGGCGGTCCAGCACGTCGCCCGCCTCGGCTACGTAGCGCCCGTTGACGAAGAGCACGTCGAGCCCCTCCGGGATGCGATTCACGAGCAGATCGTTCTCCTGCGCCGTCAGCTGCGCGACGAGCGGACGAGCATGCAGGAGGGTGGGCGGGCGCCCGAAGGCATCGCGCGTCGTCGTCAGGAGGGTGCGCCGTCCGATCCGCAGGTCATAGACGGCCCGCGTGGCTGTGAGCGGCAGCAGATGGTCGGCGCCGTCGTCTTCGAAGAGGCAGAGATGCATAGCACAACGCGAGGTAGCTGGACGAAAGGGTTGGGAGGGTCGTTACATCGCACCGTCAACCAGAAACGGCATTGCTGGTATAAGTCGCAACCGATGTCACGACCATCACTGCCGGACCGCAATGCCCGACGAGCCCCAGGAGACGCCCGAGCAAGGCTGGGAAGACGAGGAGCAGCCGCTCATCAACACCGACCCCATGCGCCCGCCGCAGAACACGGAAGAGCGCCGCATCGTGGCGCCCGATCCCGACGCTATGCCGGGGGCGGCCTCGTCGTCCAGCGACGATTCTGACGGAGCGGAGTAGCGCAGGATGCGGTATTGGCGTATCGTAGCAACCGGGCTCCTGGTCCTTCTTCTGGGCGCACCGCCCGCCGCGACCGCACAGGATACGGGTCGGATCGAAGGGACCGTGGTCGTGGCCCGTGATGGGACCGCGGTGCCGGGCATCAACGTGGTCGTCGTCGGGACGCTCTACGGCGCCGTCACCGACGCGCAGGGGCGGTTCACGATCCCGCAGCTTCCACCGGGCGAGGTCACGCTACAGGTCGATGCGCTCGGCTTTCGGCCAGCCCGCCAGGCGGTGACCGTGCAGGCCGGAGCGACCACCCGCGTCCAGATCCAACTCCGCCCGCCCGCAGCGACGCTGGACGACGCCGTGCTGGACACCCTTCAGGGGGACCTCCAGCCCGTCGCCCGCCTCTCCCGCCGCGATCTACGCACCGGCTGGGCGACCGACCCAGGCCAACTCCTGCGCCGACTGCCGGGCGCGGAGGCGGGGCGTTTCGGTCCGCTCGGGCTGCGTCCCGACGTGCGCGGGCTTTCCCCCAAACAACGTTCGCTGCACCTGGATGGGATGCCACTGGCCGACGGCGACCCGCTCAGCACGGCGCCCACGGTGCAGTATACCGATCCGGCGTTCGTCGAAGCCATCGAGGTGGTCAAGGGCCCGTATGCACTGACGCAGGGGGGCGGGGCGCTCGGCGGGGTGCGGGTTCGGCAGCCGCAGGCCGGTCAGGTCGATGCCCGATCCGTGCAGGTGGGCTACGCGACCAACGTCAACCTGTGGGAAGGGGCCGGGACGTGGGGCGCATCGGCGGGGCGCTGGGACGTCCTGGCTCAGGGCGCCTACCGTCGGGGCAGCGACTACGAGGACGGGAACGGCCAGATCGAACAGGGCGACTTCAAGAGCGCGACGGTGCGGGGACAGGTGGGCGTCGACATTACGCCCCAGTCCCGGCTGACAGTGGGCGGCAGCTTTCAGGACCAACGCGACGCAGAGGAACAGGTGCCGCCGTTCGACCGGCAGGACACGCAGAGCGTGCGCGGGCAGGTCCGCTATCAGGCCGCCTGGGCGACGGGGCCCCTCCGGGCGCTGGATGCGCGCGTCTTCGGCCACCGGGCTCAGCACGACGCCCGGCGCGCCCGTGCAGCGCCACCGGCGAGGCGGTTCACGGAGGGCGAGGCGATGACGGTCGGCGGCCGGGCCCACGCGCGGCTCGGGGCGGGGGAGGGCTGGACGGTCGATGTCGGTGCCGACGCCGCGCAGACGGATCATCGGGCGGGCCTGATTCCCACGATACTCGTCGAAGCGCACCGGACGCAGGGCGGGCTGTTTACGCATGTCCAGCGGGAGGGGGACGCGGTTTCCTGGCGCGGCGCGGCACGGGCCGACGTGGTGCGCGATGTGCCGGAGCGCATCGTCGACGTGTTCGCCGAGACTGCGTCGGTCGAGGAGGCTTCCACCGAAACGGAGGTCCTGCTGCATGCTGCCGTCTCCGCCACGCGGACGCTGTCGCCGTCCTGGCAGGTGTCGATCGGCCTCGGGACGGCAGCGCGGGCGCCAACGTTGCTGGAGCGGTATGGCCAGCGCCTGCCCCAGCGCACCCTGCCGACGCTCGTCGTCGACGGGCGCGCCGACCTCTCGCCGGAGCGCAGCCTCCAGGCCGACCTCTGGGCGACGGGCGACTACGACCGGTGGCAGGTATCGGCCAGTGCCTTCGCGCGACGCATCACGAACTATATCGGGCCTGTGCCGGTCGCCACGGTTCCGGCTGAGCCATCGGCCGTCGTCCAGGCGCGCTACGCCAACGGCAGCGCCGTCGTGGCGGGGGGCGAGGTGAGCGTGGCGTATCGGCTCGTGGGGCGCTACGTCGTGCTGCACGGTGCCGGGCGTTACCTGTGGGGCCGCGACACGGAGCGGAACGCGCCGTTGGTCGATGTGTCGCCGCCGTCGCTACGGTTGGGCCTGCGGGCGTCGGCCCCGGCCGACGTGCTCTTTCTGGAGGGGACCCTCCACCTGGTCGCTGAGCAGAATCGCGTGCCCGATGCGCTGGGGGCCCGGCGCACGCACGGGTACGTCGCCGGCGACCTGCACCTGGGGCTGCGCCTGCCGCGTCGTGCTACGCTGGTACTCGGCCTCAACAACGTGTCCAGCACCGCCTACGCCAATCACCTCAGCGCCGTAGATCCGTCGCTCGGGGCCCGCGTGCCGGAGCCCGGACTGGTGCTGGTGTCTCGGCTGCGCGTCTCGCTGTAATGGGCGTTCTGTGCGCTGATACTGATTCAGATGGTTGATGTCCGGATCCTGGTGTCACCTGTCATGGCCCGTGTTGCGTGGTGCGTGATGGGGAAAGGCCATCGCCCCATCAGCGCATGTTCACGCATTATACCAACTCCGGGTAATGAGTTGGTGTATGGAGGGTTGAACGGTTGAAGGGGTGGAGGAGCGTCACGTCCATACGTCCACACCTCCACACGTCCAACCCCAAATCCGGCCTCGCGGGGCTACGTCATACCACCATGGTTCAGCCGGATTTGGATTACGCATCACGCCATACGCATCACGTTCTCAGGGTTACGGACATCGCCACACGAAAATGGTATGAGTCCCGAACGATAGCATGTTGCCGCGAGACCGAAACCGGGCGAGCCGACCTTGCCCGTCATTACGCGCGCCCTGACCAATACGCCCGATGACGACGGCGATGACAGGGCTACTGCAGGAATGAACGCAGTCCGCACCCCGAGGCCTGAGGTCGCGGTGGAGCGGTTCATCAGACGACCTGGAGGTCGCCTACGTAGTGGAGGGTGCCGCGCGGCCGTTCGAGCGTGAAGTCGGCTGCGCCCGTGATCGTGCCTGCGCCGGTGCGGTCGGCGTACTCGCCCGTCGCGGACTCGACGCGCCACGTCCCCGTCACCTCGGCCTTGGCGGGGTCAGCAAGATTCACGGAGGCATCGCCCGTGAGGATGAGCGTCCCCTTCGCGCCGGTGACGGTACGCCGGAAGGCGGCCACCATCGGGTTGACGCCCTCCGGGCTGGACACGTCGAGGACGTCCTCCGTCGTGCCCGCATCCGAGATCGCACCGGACGCCTCGAACGTGCCGGCGAACGTGCCCGGGCCGGTCGCGGACTGCTCGAAGACGAACGTGACGCGGCCGTCAGTCTGGCCGTTTGCGCCGGGGGTCGAGACAGCCAGCGTCGCGAACTCGGCCATGCCCATCGATTCGAGCAGACCGGCGTCGAGCGGTTCGAGAACGGCATTCCGGTGGCGGACGCCGAGATCCATGCCGAGGCACGTACGGAACGGGCGCGTGCCCGGCGCCATCGCGATGAGGTCGGCGATGGCATCAACGACGATGGCCGGGTCGGTCGGCACGTCGGGGTCGGTGAAGAAGCCCTGGAAGGCTTCGCTCATCCCCGCGAACGTCTCGTGGACGACCGCCGGGTAGGTGGCCGTGCGGTCGTCGGCGTCCTCGGGGGTCACGAGGTTCGGGAACAGTTCCGTGGCGAACGGCCCCGGCTCCACGATCACGACGTCCACGCCCGATGAAGCCACCTCGCCACGGAGGGCTTGCGCGTACCCTTCCAGGCCCCACTTCGAGGCGTGGTAGATCCCGAAGAACGGGATGGCCGCGCGCCCGGCGGTCGAGCTGAGGTTGATGACGAGGCCCGATCCCGCCTTCCGCATCGCGGGCAGGAAGGCCCGGTGGACGCGGTGCACGCCGACGACGTTGACATCGAGCTGGTGCGCGAGTTCATCGGCCGTGAAGGCCTCGGTGAAGCCGCCGAACATCTGCCCGGCATTGTTGACAACGACGTCGGCCGCGCCGGACTCGTCGTGGACGGTCGCCGCGGCCGCATCGACGGAGGCGTCGGAGGTCACGTCGAGGTCGAGGATGCGGAGGTCGAGGTTCTCGGCATCGGCGAGGTCGCGCAGGGCTTCAGCGGCGTCGGCGTTCTTGCCGTCGGGGGCGCGCATCGTGGCGTAGACGCGGTCGCCCCCTCGGGCGAGCTTGAGGGCAAGGTCGTAGCCGAAGCCGGAGCTGCAGCCGGTGATGATGATGGTCTGCTTCATGGTTCAGGGGATTTGGTGGGGGTTGGAGGGAAGGCAACGGTCCGGATGCACAACCGCTATGGCGTGATCTCGGCCAACACGCGCAGGGTCTCAACCTTCAGCCGGTCCTCTTTCATGGCTTGTGCACCTTCGTCGGAGGCCATGAGTGACTGGAACTGGTCCATGTCCGGCACCTCCATGAGGACCCCCGTTACGTTGGGGTGCTCCGGGTCCCTGAAGATGCGGGCCGTAGCTCCGATTTTGCCGAACATCTCTTGCCGGCTGCCGGGGCCTCCGTGCCAGGCCTTGGCCCAGTGATCTCCATCCTCGACTTCGTGAAATGCGATGAGCGTTGTCATGTGATACTCCTCGTTGGTTGGTTGACGGCGGCGCTCCGTATGAGCGTCGCCAGTAGTCCTCCGCGTAGAATCAGCGTTCCGCCTGCCTCAACTCGACCCGGATGAGCCGGATCGCCTCCGTTTCGCTGCGGTTCTCGCGTGGAGTGCTTCCGGGATGTGGAGCTCCAGGGCGAGGGGGTGCGCGTAACGAAGGGGAGGCCGAGTTGCCCCGGCCTCCCGACGCTACAGGCGTGATCAGCGGGCGGAGGCCGTCTCAGAGGTCCCGTTCGAGTTCCACATGTCGCGGACGTACAGCCATTCCCCGTCAGCGAGACGCCAGACTTCGAGCGACTTTGCGAGGTCGACCACCTGACCGCCAGCGCTGATCACGATGTCGGAGCGCCGGATGGCGATGTCATCGAAGCGATTGACCTCGACCGTCTGGATGTCCACACCGTCGATACCAGCCTCGATGTATCCGGCGAACAGGTCTCGGATAGCATCGCGGCCCTGAACGGGCGGGCTGTCCGGCGGCAGGGCGATGGCATTCGGCGTGTAGAGGGCTGCAATCGCGTCGGCATCCCCGTCGGCGACGGCTTGCTCGAAGCGGAGGTCGCTCCGCTCGAGGGCGACGCGGGCGAGCATGGTGCGGGCGTTCTCGAAGCGCGCATTCTTGGTGAGCGCCATCTCGTACTGCGCCTCGGCCTCGTCGAGCTTGCCCTGATTGAGGTAGAATTCGCCGAAGGAGTCGTACGGGTTCGCCTCGTCGGGCGCGAGCCGGATGTACTCGCGGAAGGCCTGCTCGGCAGCCGCCATGTCGCCGCGCGCGACCTCAGCGTAGCCGATCAGGTTGTAGGCGGGAGCGAACGACGGGTCAGCGGTGAGCGAGCGGCGGGCCGCTGCGACGGCCTCGGCGTTGTTGCCCCGGTTGGCCTCGGTGTTGGCCCACCAGAACATCGGCATCGGATCGCTCGGGAAGCGCTCGGCGACGGTCGCCAGGAGCGTGCCCTCGCGGTCGTGGTCGTCGCGCTCGTTGGCGGCGTACGACTCGATCATCTGGCGCTCGGCCTCAGATGCACGCGCGGCGTTCGCCGTCGCCTGGCGCATGTGCTCGGCCCGCTGGTCGCCCCCGGAGAGAACGGCGCTGTAGAGGTGGGCCATCGCGAAATCGGGGTCGGCGGCGAGAGCAGCGGCGAAGTGCGTACGGGCGCGCTCGAAGTCGACGTTACCGGTGGCGTGTTCGCCCTGGACGTAGTGGGTGCGGGCGGCATCGGAGGTCGTGGTGATCGGCACCTTCTGCGCGTATGCGAGCGATGCCGTGGCGAGGAGAAGGGTGAGCGAAAGCAGGAGGAAGCGGTTCATGGTCGATAGGAGTTGTGGTTGAAGAAGCGAAGAGATGAAAGCGAACCAGAAATGGCCGTTGCTAATTGCGCGAGGGGTAGATGCCCTGCAGCGCGATGAAAAACCGAACGAGCGTTTATCGTCGAGACGTTTTTGGGGTAATCTCCGTCTATTGACCGTAGATACCCACGCCGTAGTAGCAGATGCTTTCGCTACACTGATACATCGTGGCCTCCAGCGTAAAGTCACCGCCGGTCGCGACGGTTACGTCCACCACGGGCACGTCGTCTCGTGTTTCGTCGGCCGAGACGAGGTTGCCATAGCCGTCGTAGAGGGCCAGGTCGAGGTCCGAACAGTCCTGGTCGCATACGCCCATGAGCATGTAGGACGCTCCGGCCTGCAGCGTGACGGTGAAGGTCATCGTCTCGCCCTGCGCCAGGCTGCCGCCATCCGCGATGACCGGCGCGTAGCCTGAAGAGGTGAACGCCGAGGAGGCCTGTTGCAACTGCTGGAGGACCTGCTGCTCGTAGACGTTGGGCGCAGCATACGTGGGCCCCGAAGCTGCATCACGCATGGCCGCCCGATACAGGCCCACGCCGTAGTAGCAGATGCTTTCGCTGCACTGGTACATGGTGGCCTCCAGCGTAAAGTCACCACCGGTCGCGACGGTTACGTCCACCACGGGCACGTCGTCTCGTGTTTCGTCGGCTGAGACGAGGTTG